>NZ_JARJFB010000073.1:0-9397 GCF_034554655.1 Candidatus Megaera venefica | reverse complement strand
CTTCAGACACATCAAGATCTTGCTGCAAATATTCATAACCACAAAAATATTGCCAATAAATATTTTCCTTTAGCTCTTCCTCCGTAAACGAATCAGAACCGTTGTACATAGCTTGAAGCATTGATAGTGCTAGCATTACTCTATGATCTTTCTTATTTCTACCAAATTGCTTGATTTCAATGTTAGGCAATGCTCTGGCTTCAAGTTCAGACCAATTTACTAAATCCCTTAGTTTATATAACTTGTTTTTAGGATTTAGTTTTGTAGATAATTTCTCTTCAAATAACCTTTCTTGTTTTTGGAGAAAAGTAATATTTTCTATAGGCATAATTTTAAAATCCGTAAGCTTTATGCGGTAATTATACCATTTTCTTATGGATTTTGTAAGCTGTTTATGACATGAAACCCCTTGTTAATTCAGGCGGGGAGAGTTTTGACGGAGGGACTAGTTGAGGTTATTTAGGTTCGGTGAAGTGAGTTTGAGATGATTTGACAATCTCATAAAGAACGCCTGCTCATGAAGATGTTTGCCTATTCGACATGTGAAATATAAATACTTCTTGTGCCAAACTACAGCTAAATATTATAAAAAAATAGTGGATTTAAGTGGTGCCGGATGTCGGATTTGAACTGACAACCTACCGCTTACAAGGCGGTTGCTCTACCGTTGAGCTAATCCGGCGAGGGGAAGTGCTTTTTTGTATAATTTAAAAATTTCCTACAAAAAATCTATTTCAAAAAGCTTACTTCTAAATAAACATCTTACTTAGATGCTTGTTCTTTTAATTCTTTTTTCGAAGGTTTCGTTGTATGAGCTTTCGCTCTTATATCTATTTTTCTAAGAATTGATTCTGGTAATTTAATTCCTGCTTCTTTTATAAAACCAATTACCCGATCAGTAGGTTGTGCACCATGAGCTAACCAATGCTCAATACGCTCAGCTTTTAAAGTAACGCGGTTTTCGTCTCCTTTCTTTAGCAATGGATTGTATGTTCCAATTTTTTCAATGAATGCTCCATCTCTCGGAGCTCTAGCATCTGCCACTACTACTCTGTAGTAAGGACGTTTTTTTGCTCCACCTCTTGCTAAACGAATTTTAACTGCCATAATCTACGAAACTCTATTTAATTTTTTCTTCTTTAAATTCAACATGCTTACGCACCTTTGGGTCGTACTTTTTAAATGACAATTTTTCTGTCAAAGTTTTTGGATTACGCTTTTTCACAAGAAAATAACCTGTGCCTGCGGTGCTAACTAATTTTACTAGTAAGTTCTTATTTTTCTTCTTAGACACAACCTTTCTAACCTTATTTTAAAACATTCATCTAAAATACTAGAGCGTAAGATATACCCAAGGCAGCGATTAGTCAAGCCAAAAATAAGCCTATAATGGAATATCTCCAAACTACCATAATTATTACTAAATGAATGCAATATATGGATAATAAATTATTGCTGATTATTGTAAGTCTAAGGTTATTTACCCGATGAAAGTTTTTGAATGTTAGAGAAAAATATATTGCGACAGTTACAATTGCTGTTACGATAAATTCAGGCGCTTTGAAGTCATCAAAATATATTATTATAGTGTATAAAGACGATGTGTATGCTGTTGTAAAAGCAGCTATACGGATGGGTATAAGGTTATTTTTTACAGAATAGCCAAGAACCATCATAGCAATAGCAAGAGTGCTATATTCAAAAAATTGGCCAGTTAGTGGAAAACAGCAAGCCAAAACAATGAAGTGTGTATAAGCTTGCCAAAACCCTAGATTTGATAATACCAGGCGTGATTGAAAAATACTCAGATATACATAGCCAATAAAAATAGAGATCAAAATATTTGCTTCTATTAGTTCTTGGAATATTAAAGTAGTAGTAAATAAATATAGTGCTACGCCGTAGATAAGCGTTTTGACTCTTAAACTGTTCTTAAAATTAAACCCTGCAAAGAAGCAAAATATTGGAAACGCATAGCGCCCAATAGCTCGTAGTATCCAAGTTTCAGGGAGGAAATATAATCCAATATGATCAATGATCATGCAGGTTAGAGCTATAACCTTTAAAAGATCTTGATAGTTAGAAACTCGGATCATGTTTTTTCAAAAGTACTATATGTAGTTTTAAATGATATGAAATTGCCAAAAATATAGCTATTCCAAATGTGATAGTTCCAAGTAATGTTGCCGATTTTATACTAAATTTGTTCGAGTAAAATAGGTCGCCAAAATAATACATAATAGAGCTAATGAATACTAACATACAAAAAGAACCGAAAATTACTTTGAAAGCAAATAGTTTTGTTTCATAGGTTACTTTAAAGTCTCCATATTGTTTTGCGTATTTATTTAAAAGCCAAGCATTAATCCAAGCTGCAATTGAAGCGCCTATAGCTATTCCAACATGACCAAAGGGAATCATCAGTGCGATATTCAAAATTGTATTAATTACGAGCGAGTAGAGAGTAATACGTAATGGAGTCTTTGTATCCAAATTAGCATAATATATTGGCGTTAAAATTTTAGCTATGACAAAGGCCGGTAGACCAAGTGAGAATGCAGCAAGCGCTTCGGCTGTGAGTATTGTATCCTCGGGCAAAAACTTTCCGCGTTCATAAATTAGGTGAATAATTGGTTTTGATAAAGCGAATAAACCAACCATTGAAGGAACGGAAAGTAACAAAGCAATTTGCAGGGCTTTATTTTGCAAATAGTTAGCTTCATTATAGTTTCTTTTTTTATATATTCGTGATAACTCGGGAAGTAGAATTGTGCCAAAGGTAATGCCGATTAGTGCCAAAGGTAACTGGTATAAACGGTCTGCATAAGATAAAATAGAAACAGCTCCTGGTAAGAAGCTAGCAATAGCACCAGAGATAAAAAGGTTAAGTTGTTGTGCTCCAGAACTTAGTGTTGCTGGTCCCATATTCTTGACTAATTGAGTTACTTCTTTTTCATTAGGAGCAAATATTATAGGAAAACCAAGGCCAGATTTGTACAAACAAAATACCATGAAGGCTACTTGTAGTACTCCAGCAACTATTAATGAATAAGCTATGCTGTAATGAGCTGTATAGTTTTCTTGGAGATAGTATGTAACTACAATTACACTAACGTTCATAATTATCGGAACAAAGGCAAAAGCGGCAAATTTCTTTACAGAATTAAGCATGCCACCAAATAGAGCCGTGATAGATACGAATATTAAATAAGGAGTGGTAATGCGACATAATATTACTGCTAGTTCAAATTTCTCGTTTTCAAGATAAAACCCAGGAGCAATTAGCAAGACAATATAAGGCATTAGAATTTCGACAATTATTGTCAATGTGATAAGGGTAATCATCAGTAGAGTAAATATCTTGCCGCTGAAATTTTTTGCTTCACCTTGTGAGTTAACAAGTTTCTCGCTAAACATTGGGATAAAGACAGCAGATAGGGCTCCTTCACCAAATATTCTTCTAAATAAATTGGGAAATTTAAACGCGACATTAACGCAATCGGCAATTGCTGAGGTGCCAAATGTAGCAGCTATAAAAAACTCCCTAGCAAGGCCAAAAAATCTTGATAAAAGAGTAAAAAATGCAACGATAATTCCTGATCTTAAAAGCATAGACTAGTCTTGAGTTTAAGTGTTGCTAAATAACAGCTTTATGCAAAGGCAGTCACGAATAATTATGATTAAAGTTTAACATGAAGGTAATTATAGTTTTACTCTTGCAAGCGCTTCATCAATAATTTGATTTGCTTTTTTTGCATTTTCCCAACCAACCACTTTCACCCATTTACCTTTCTCTAACTCTTTATAGTGTTCAAAAAAATGAGTTATTCTTCGTTTTAGCATATCAGAAACATCATTAATATCCTTAATAGAATCGAAAGTTATGTCTAATTTTGATACTGGAACTGCCAAAATTTTCTCATCCATACCAGATTCATCTTCCATCATCAATACACCAACTGGACGAACCTTGATTATAGCCCCTGGTACAACGGGGTGATGAGTAATAACAAGGACATCCGCTGGGTCGCCGTCATCTGAAAGAGTGTGAGGAATGAACCCATAATTGCATGGATATGACATAGAAACTTGCATAAATCTATCGACAACTATTGCTCCAACATCTTTGTCGAATTCATATTTAACGGGGTTATCATTCATCGGAATTTCAATAATAACATTAAAATCTCCATCCTTTGTTTTTGCAGCAACTTTATCAATAAACATATCAAATAACTCCATATTATGGTTTTTAGACCTATTAGTCTAAGGCTAAAGATTTATACGATATTTTGATCAAAACGGCTATACTATTTTTTGATATTCGAAATAGACTTTTCGAATTGCGTAAATCCATAATACACAAACTACGATAAAAATGAACATTAACGGCGCTGCTATGGAGTTATAAGTTGCCATAGGTAATATCGTAAAGATCATTGATTGAACAAGTCCGCTAGCAGATTTACCAATTTTAGGGCTAATTACGTCTACAGCAGCTTTTCCTTTAGTACGAAGCTCTTGGTCAAGAGGGATATACAACATTTGGCTTGATGTATCCAAGATGGAGTACTTTGAGCCCTTTGATAAAATGTTCTGAATAGCTCCAACAAATACTGCTAGAGCTAGTGGAGACATGAGGATTGCGCCATCAAAAAAATTCATTATGTGATCATCGAAAACTACTAAAATAAAGAAAATTGTACCAGTAATCAGAATAATTATGGGTGAAATTACCGCTGCTGCAAACCAACTGCTTTTACGCATGACATTATTACCAATAATCGTCATAACCATTATTGCCACTCCAGTCCATAGTATATATAAGCTATTAAATTCAGCATATGAGTTAACGGTGGGATACAATTCTTTGATCTTCGCTTTCCATACGGCCTCTACTAGATTCATAGAGAGTCCAAATGAAGCAGAGCATATTAGCATTAACCACAAGTATTTTGATCTTGCTATATACTTAAAACTTTCGATGATTCCCATCTTTGGCCTGGTGGACTTATCAATTCGTCCTACGGGCATGTTGGAATAGGTGCTGCTAAAATTCTTTGAAATATAACGAACGAGCAAGCACGATAAGATAGAAGCAACTGTAACCATTGCAACCGAGACTTGAATTAGCGTGATTTTGCTATCAGATACAGTAAATAACTTATTAATAACGCTATTATCAGATGACAAGTTCATCATCATAAAACCGACCAGAATTAGTGAGGAATTACCAAATAGAGAAAATAATGTATAAAAACGCTTTGCTTCATTTGTATTGGTAATTTCATTGGCAATTTGCCAAAACATTAAAATATAAAATATATTCGGCCATAATTCAGAAAAAGAGTAAAAAATAACGTAACTCCAGTTGCCAATCGTGGCTATGTACCATTTCAAATGTGGGTGATTTTCCATTAGGTGGGCAAGTGTCTGTCTATCCATATGGAAAAAATCAATATTTGGATATATTATAAAAGCGAATATAATGTAAAACCCGGTGAATAATGCGGCCAAATAATAAAATATTTTGTGAATAGGTAAGTGGTTTATTAGCTTAGCGTAAGCAATAACAAATATTGCTGCCATTGGTGTCACGACATAAACCTTGCTAAAACTAGTAATTTCTGCGCTTACTTCAGAAATTAAGATACTGTCTTTTAAGATTCTTAAAACATTTTGGTTAAATATAACGCAGAACATTAAAGCTGAAATAGGGACAAACTTAGAAAGTTCTGACCTATGTATTGGCCAAAATATGTTGCGTATCTTATTGAAAGGTTTAGGCTCTTTATCAGACATTGCTTGCAAAACACTTATAGACAAAAAAAAAACTTAAAAAGTAATTTCTAGTCGTAGGTCTGCAATAGTATGAGCTATAACTTATAGCACTTTGAATATACGGCAGTACGATGAAAATATTGCGGCGTAATATATCATTATAAGTCCAAGGAGTCAACATTTGTTTTCAATTGAATTGGTATAAACTGGCTATTTTGTTATGTTAAGTTATGATTTAGATAAATATGATCAATACAAGTTCGAATACGATCAATTTGTAAAATCAAAAACTAGTCCTAGATATTCTGCTTTATCATTAGCAGTAACCTATAATTCTGAGGTAGCGAACCTCATGAAATATGAATCATTAGGTTCAAGGAATGATGCATTTCTAATTGTTCCGTCAATTTTTAATTCTCCAGAAATATTATTTTTATCAGGAGAGAATAATTTTGTAGAAAATTTACGCCAACAAGGTGAAGTATATCTTGTAAACTGGAAAGAGACTTATATCCAGCTCAAGCTTGAAGATTTGATTCGCGAATTACAAAAAATAATAAATTTCGTTAGAAAAAATAATCAGAAAAATATTCATCTTATCGGGCATTGTATAGGTGGGAACATATGTGTTGCAGTAACCCAGCACTTGAATTGTGGTACACTAGGTCAATTTGAAACTAGACTTAGTATCAGTAGTTTGTCGTTATTAACTACGCCATGGGATTTCTCTCATTTTGGTAATCTTAGATTGATTCTTGAAAATTGTGGCCTTGAAAGCGCTATAAAAGAAAGTGATTTAATACCCAAAATATATGTTCAAATAATGTTTTTCTTGATGTTCCCTTCGCAGTACAAAGAGAAAATAGATAAGTATTTTGCTTTATCTCCTGATTCAAGACAATTATTTCTTCGTGTCGAAGATTGGCTGCAATCTGGTATTTCAATTCCAAAATCACTTTATCTGCAAATTATCGAAGAATTTTGTTTGAATAATATAATCTACAATAAGAAATGGAAAGTGAATGGGTCAATTGTAGATCCAAAGCAAATCAATGTTCCCACCTGTATTATTTACGCTAAGAAAGATCAAATAGTTCCTTATAGTTCAATAGTTCCTTTGCAAAAGATGATAAAAAACTCTACAGTTATAGAAGTGGACGGAGGGCATGTTGCGTATCTAGTATCTCCTAGTTTGAAATTTCAGCAACAATATAATAATTGGCTAAAAACTGCTTTGGATTTTAAATGATTGAAACAGACTAGTAATAATATAAAGATCGATGGAGAAAATTTATGAAAGAAGTCTACATAACACATGCCAGAAGAACAGCCGTCGGTAGTTTTTTAGGAGGGCTTTCAGAAATGTCGGCTCCTTTGATCGGCTCGGAGGTCGTAAAAGCAATATTGGCTGAGAGTAGGCTTGATCCAAAGTTATTTGACGAAATTATATTAGGTCAGGTGATTACGGGAGGATCTGGACAAAATCCAGCTCGCCAAACTTTAATTCATGCCGGTATGCCAATAGAGCTGCCTGCGACCACTATCAATAAAGTTTGTGGCTCTGGCCTAAAGGCAGTTGCGTTAGCTGCGAACTCGATTAGAGCGGGCCAAGCTGATTTAATTCTTGCTGGCGGTCAGGAAAATATGTCGCTTGGCATGCATGGAGGCTATTTGCGTGGTGGGAGTAAATTTGGTGATATAAAACTTACTGATTTTATGATGTATGACGGCCTAACGGATGCATTTTCTGGTCAAATGATGGGTATTACTGCCGAGAATATATCAGAAAAATTTAATATTAGTCGCGAGGCCCAAGACCAACTTGCGCTTAGCTCACAGCTAAAAGCATCAAAAGCTCAGATAAGTGGAAAATTTAAAAATGAAATTATTCCTATTCAAATCCACAAAAAGAAAGAGAGTTTTATATTTGACCAGGATGAGGGGATTAGAGGAAATTCAAATATGGAAGGCCTTGCTAAGCTAAAGCCTGCGTTTAAAACCAATGGCACCGTTACAGCTGGTAATTCATCGACCATTAATGATGGTGCTGCTTGTGTTCTTGTTGCTTCGGAAGAAGCCGTAAAAAAACATAAATTAGTGCCTATAGCAAAAATAGTATCTTATGCTAGTTGTGGTGTGGATCCTTCTATTATGGGGACTGGTCCTGTGCCGGCATCCAAACTTGCTCTTGAAAAAGCTGGTTGGAATGTTGAAGATCTTGATTTAATTGAAGCTAATGAAGCATTTGCCGCTCAGGCTGAATATGTTAATCAAAAAATGAAATGGGATATTAGTAAGGTGAATATCAACGGTGGAGCTATCGCCATCGGCCATCCTATTGGTGCAAGTGGAGCACGAATTTTGGTAACCTTACTGCATGAAATGAGAAGATCTGCTGCCAAAAAAGCACTTGCTACTTTATGCATTGGTGGCGGTATGGGGATTGCTATGTGTTTAGAGCTAGTTTGAGTTTTCTATAGGATCTCTGCTTACCTAGCCAAGGTCATGAACTAGCCAAAACTGTATAAATAATTTGGAGTTCTAGCGTTGCTACCAGAGTTGCTTTGCCAATTAATTAGACCTCTTGCACAATCTTATTCTGAGCGGTAATTTTGTCAAAAAAACTTGTTTTCGCTTCTCACGTATATTAAATACGCTGCGATGCTTATCTACATTTTCTCTAAAAATTCCTCGCTTATTTATGGGTTATGCAAGAGGTCTATTGAAGCGTTTGCGCGCTTGAAGAAGGCAATAATAGATGTTAGGATATGATCGATTGCATGCTAAATTTTTGGTATCATTACTTTAGAAATGTTTACAGAATCTAAAAATAGGAGAGAGATTAAATGAATTTAAAAGAAGCCGCATTACATTGTGAAAAAGCATGGAGCCAGTTCGCTAATAAGAACCATATCAATCGTGATGATGTGTTTTATCTTTTTAAACTTCAAGAGGAATTAGGTGAGTTGACGCGCAGCTTTCTCGAACTTCGGGGGTCCGAGAAACCAACACTATCTGAAAGTGAGCTTAAAAGGAAATTTGAAGGAGATATTGTAAGTGTTGTGGGAAATGCTTTAATTTTAGCGCATCAGTATAATATAGACCTAGAGAAAGTAATACCTAAAAAATTTCCAGTTCAAAATTAAAGTAGCCTAGAGGCTAGTTAGATAGTCCCTCCGTCAAAACTCTCCCCGCCTGAATTAACAAGGGGTTTCATGTCATAAACAGCTTACAAAATCCATAAGAAAATGGTATAATTACCGCATAAAGCTTACGGATTTTAAAATTATGCCTATAGAAAATATTACTTTTCTCCAAAAACAAGAAAGGTTATTTGAAGAGAAATTATCTACAAAACTAAATCCTAAAAACAAGTTATATAAACTAAGGGATTTAGTAAATTGGTCTGAACTTGAAGCCAGAGCATTGCCTAACATTGAAATCAAGCAATTTGGTAGAAATAAGAAAGATCATAGAGTAATGCTAGCACTATCAATGCTTCAAGCTATGTACAACGGTTCTGATTCGTTTACGGAGGAAGAGCTAAAGGAAAATATTTATTGGCAATATTTTTGTGGTTATGAATATTTGCAGCAAGATCTTGATGTGTCTGAAG
>NZ_JARJFB010000072.1:0-9428 GCF_034554655.1 Candidatus Megaera venefica | reverse complement strand
AAAAAATGAATGTGCGGTGATTTATTTTTGAAATTCTTGAAATTATATCAAAAATTTAGAGTTTTGACGGAGAGACTAACTAACCTGAACTATGGATAAGAGATCAGTGGTTTGTTAGGCAACATATTTGTTATATTGTAAAGTCATCAATCAAGAGCAACCACCATTCATCCATGGCTTGTAAGTCATCCTGAATTTATGGGCCTTCGCATTCCTTAGGCCAAGATCTCATGAAACAGAAAAGATCTAGGATCAAACTGACTGGTGGTGATCATGCTGAATCAAGTTCAGCACGACGCTGCGTATGGTAAGCACCTTATATAAAACTATATTCTTATTCATCGGTTAACCGTTCTTCGTTATCAGTCTACTAGTCTACTAGTCTACTAAGTTATGTGTCCTTGCTACTATTTTATTGGTAGAGTGAAATAAAAGCTTGACCCTGAATAATTGTCACTCTCGGCCCAGATTTTCCCATCATGGAGCTTGATAATTTTTTCAATCAAAGTCAAACCAATACCCCTACCACCAGCTGGCGTTTTAGTTTTAGAACTTACTGTGAATGTGTTAAATATAGTAACTAACTCATCTTGCGGAATACCAATTCCTTGATCAGTAATTTCAAAGCGGATATTATTATCTGAGATTTTACTTAAATTTATGGTAATAGGCTTGCCCTTGCCGTAAATTGCCGCATTGCTAATTAAATTATCAATGGCTTGTGCCATATAATACTTATCACAAGACACTACTATAGCCTCTGAGATGTTAAGATTGAATTCTGTTGGAGTTTCGTCTGAGAATATTTTCTTATAAAGTATCGTGCGTTCTCTAATTAACTTGCTCAAATTAATTGGCTTTTTATTCAGCTCATAAGTAAGCGAAGATAGTTTTGATAAATCAGTAATACCATGAACATAGGTTTTTAGGCGATCGCCACTATTGATTATATCTTTAATAACACCCTTAATTTTATTCGCATCTAGATTGTCATAATATGAATATAACACATCACATAGGCTTAAAACTACAGTTAGTGGGGTATTAGTTTCGTGAGGTAGATTACGAATAAATTCATTTTTCATGTCTTTATTTTTCAGCATCTCAATTTTCATTAGCCGAATTCGTTCTTGCAAATAAAGCTCCTTCTCCTTTAAAATACCCTCCTTAGCCTCTTTATTCTGAAATTCACGCTCGATAATAGTCATTTTCTCGATGATACTATCACATAGGCGCCAAGATTCTTTGTTTGCTACATCAAGCTCTTCAGCTTTTCCTTCCCAATGAGCAGCTTTCTCTTCCGTAGCTTTTAGGTGTTCTTGTTGGGGCTTAAAAAAGGCTATAAGAACTCCCCCTACTAGCAACAATAAATAAGTTACTTTAAACTGCAAAGTACCAAAGTTAGTATCAAAATTTTCAATACCAGTATACCACTTAAAAAAGTATACACTTGATACTATTCCACTAACTATTAAAAATAAAGCTACATGCCAACGAACCAGCATAGCAAGAACCACCATACTAAGCAAAAATATCATTAGCTGAAATTGACCAAAATTGCTTATAATTACTTGCAAACCACCAACAAAGGCTAAGATATAAAACAATCCAATAATCCAGAATACTGCAATAAACTTATCGCTTCTAAAAGTTGGAGGCCAAATTGGGTAAGTTAAAAAGGCAGAAGACGACAATAATACCGAATGATATATAAATTCTATAATTTTACTATATTGTTGGCGAATTTCTATAGGTAAGGAGTACATAGTAGAAAAAACCGCAATAATACAAAATATTCCAAAAATAGAATAAGCTGATTCATTACTAGGGGTATTGTTTTGACAAAAAGTTAATAAATCAAAAGTTTTGATCTTGTTTATATAATATTCCCATCGTTTACGGCGCTCTTTTTTTACTATTTCAAATGTTCCTCCATCCTTTATTCCTACCCACCCTCCTGGCTCTTTAAATAAATAGTGACTACCAATTAAAAACACTAAATTAGCTAACATACCAGGAATTACGCTATCTACTCCCGTACTTTCCATCCACAATATTCTCCAGGTAACCACAGCGCATAAGCCAGCTATTATACCAATTAGCACTGCCTTTGCTGTACTACGAAATCCCAATATTGCCAAAAGAAATGGAACCGTAACTACTGGTAAATAGAAATTGCTCACCAACAAAAATATACTAAGCAGACCTTTCATATAAAAAGCTAAAATGAAAGCTAGAACGCCTATAATCGTTGAGCAAATATAGGAAAAATATAAATTATATTTTTCTGTTATATCATAACCAAAAGATTTTTTTATATCATAGGACAGCGTTACTGTAGCTGCATTTAAATATGAATCAGCTGTCGACATTGCCATAGCTATAATACCAATTGCAATAAGCCCTTTAAACCCAACTATATATGTGTAGTTATCTATTATGTACGATAATAATTGGGTTGGTTCTAAATTGGGATTATTAGTTATTAATAAAATACCAATCCAAAAAAATAATATGGAAATAGCAAGTCTGACCATAGTTGCTATAAAAAAAGAACTAGCTACTTGAGTAGTATCCTTTGCCATTGATACTCGTTGAAAAATAGCAGGGTTAAATGATGGTATGATAAAGTAAAATGCTAAGCCTATTGAGCCCCAAAACTTATAGTTGCTAGTGTCTATTAGCTGCGTGTAATCAAATAATTCGTGTTGTGAAATTGTACTAAATACAACCGATGGATCATTAAAATTACCCCAAATAATCAAAGCAATAATTGGTATCACTGTGCCAAAGGTAAAAAACTGAATTACATCAGTAAATGTGACAGCTTTTATTCCACCAAATGTTGAATAAATTATAAGTACAAGACTACTCGCGACAGTAGCATAAAAGCTAGATAAACCAAAAAATAATTGCAATATTGTTGCGGCAACTTTAAATTGCGCTGCCAACTTACCAATACAATTGAACACACTAGAGATAGAAGTAATAAATCTAACTTTTTGACCGTATAAATTACCCATCGCATCAGCTATGGATAATGTTCCTAGAAATTCCCCCATTCTAGGAGCAAGGAAATAACAAATTATCAAGCAGCTAAATATATCTCCTAACATCCCAGGCACCATATAAAACAGCCCCCCTTTATATACCTCTGAAATGTCTGTTAAAAATGCACTTCCACTAATCCACGTTGCTATTAATGTAGCCGAAATAGTTAGAGTAGAAAAATTTCTATCCCCTATAGCATATTGCTTAATAGTTTTTACGCCTCTGCTAGAAAATATGCCAATTACAAGCGTAACAATTAAAAATACTGTAAAGATTAAAGCATCTATGCCCAAATTCATAAATTAATCAATCATGAGTTACTAAACATTATATATATTACACATATATAAAACATTTATTTAAGAGTTGCAATATTATATTTAGACCCTAGATTTAACTTGTTATAAGTTAACCTGAATTATGGATAAGATAAATATTTTATTTCAACCCACAATTGGTCGTTTGACATATTTGGGAATTGAATTCAATATGCTTTAATCAATAATTATCCCAAGAAATGTAAATTACTTATTCTTTCTATATACATTGCTTTAACCAGCGATGCATCTGTGATACCATTTATGCTTGTTAGAACTACTTTACCGTGACCAAAACCAAAATCATTTTTAAAATCATAAACAGCTCCAATCACAGTAAGTACACCAGAATTAATCCTTGATTTATATTTTTTTATCGCTTTTTGCACCTGGTAATTTATATTCTCTATTATTGCATCCTCAAGGCAAGTTGCAGTAATTTTTATGGTACTAAGTTCTTTATTTATAAACTCCGATTCGGTTTTTGTACCATTTAATGCAGCCGTTACCGCTCCACAATCTGAATGACCAATAATAAGTAAAAAAGGCGTATTAAGAATTTCTATACCAAAATCAATAGATCCTTCACAAGTAGAAAGTTGGTTACCTATGTTTCTTATAGCGAATACACCATTCTGAGGTGTTTTATCGAATGACTCCATTTGGACTCGAGAATCAGAGCATTTTAAAATTGTTAGATTGGGAGTCTGACTATCATGAAATTTAGCAAAAAATTTATCGTCATGGATCGATGAAAACTCTGCATTGGTATCAAACAATTCTCTTAAAAATAGCAATAATCTTGGGTTATCCGGTAGATTCATAGACTAACCTCTTGTAACGAAAATATATATTTATGGCTCTTTCTATATATAGTAAATTCAAGGGTATTTGGTACACGACACGATAGAGCGAAACCTAATATATAAAGGTGAACGATGAGTAACAAAGCATCAAATACCAACAAACTTATTATAGTTTGTTGTATAAAGGAGTTAAGGCTAAATAGCAAATAAAATCCAACTAAATTGCCTTAGCCTTACTAAACACAGCAAAATAATTCACATCTATATCATCACAAAGTATCCACTCTTGTTGTAAAATTGAAAAAACAAGGCCTTTTAATTCTTCAATTCTCAAATCAGTAGTTCGAGACATTTGAACCAACTCTGATGGTTTTATAAACTTAGAATAATTATGAGTGTTGACTGGAACCCAACGAAGCACATATTCTGCCCCTACAATTGCCAGTAAATAAGATTTCGCCGTTCTATTAATAGTTGAAACAATAAGAAGCCCCCCCGGTGCCAGTAACTTAGATAAATTTGCTATAAAATCACTGGGGTTAGCAACGTGTTCTAGTACTTCAAGACATAAGATTATATCATATTTGTTATCAGAATTAACATGTAGCTCTATTGTTGTATTAAGATAATTTATGTTTAATTTATGCTCTTTTGCATAAAATTCTGTAGCTTTAACATTATGTTCATTAGCGTCTAGTCCGGTCACTGTAGCCCCAAGATGGTACATTGGCACAGATATCAGTCCTCCACCTGATCCAACATCAAGCAATCTAAAGTCATTTAGCAATTGTTTTTTAGCAGTCGATATGTTGAAATATTGCTTTATTTTTGAAGTAATATAATCGATACGAATGGGATTAATTTGGTGTAAAGTTTTAAACTCCCCTTCATTATCCCACCATTCTGAATATGTTTTATTAAATTTATTCAGTTCTTCTTTATCAATAGAGGATTTTTCAGTCATTATTTAGAATCTCACAGTTAATAAAGGGATATTAATCTAAAAACTTATATATGTAAATTTTTACCCTTCAAAACGTACCCGCAAAGTGATATAGTCAGGCAATTTAGAAAAAAATTGAATTTATGGGCATCATTGTACAGAAATTTGGTGGCACCTCTGTCGCTGATCTCACAAGAATTAAAAATGTTGCAAAACTTGTTAAAGCTGAACTTGAGTCAGGTAACCAAGTTGTTGCCGTCGTTTCAGCGATGGCAGGAGCAACAAATTCTTTAATTACTCAATGCGCAGAATTATCCAGACTTGATGGAATAACTTCCTTACAAGAATATGACGCTGCAATTGCAAGCGGAGAGATAGTGACTTCAGCTTTACTTGCGCTACAGCTACAATCAATAGGTATCAAAGCCAGATCTCTGCAAGGTTGGCAAGTCCCTATTGAAACAACCAAAGCGCATGGTAATGCACAAATAGTAAATATAAATCCCCATAAACTAAATGAATTGCTTAGCCAAGGAATAACACCAGTAATTACAGGGTTTCAAGGAGTGTCTATTGACGGAGATATAACAACCCTTGGCAAAGGAGGATCAGACACCACCGCCGCAATCATTTCCGCTTCACTAAATGCCGAAAGATGCGATATATATACTGATGTTGATGGTATTTATACAGCTGACCCTCGAGTGGTTCATAACGCAAAGAAAATTGACATTATTAATATAGAAGAGCTATATGCTTTATGTAACGCTGGAGCAAAGGTTCTCCATCCCAGAGCGGCTTTAGCTGCAAAACGTTATGGCTTTAAATTAAGAATTCTATCCTCTTTTACTAACCTCGATGGAACAACTACTAAGAGCGAGATAAATAATATGGAAAACCGACAAATCACTGCCATAACTTCTAATAAAAATTTGTTAAAAATCGAAATAGAGCATAAAGCGCAGAATTTTGTTCATATTTTTGAAGAATTTACGAAAGAACTAGTGCCGATTGAACAAATCTTTAATTTTGAAAAAGATAATTCAATTATTATAGCTAATTTGATTGATAAGAATAAATGTGAAAAGCTACTTAATAACTTAAAAAACAATTTACTACTTACAAAATACTCTACCGAAGCAAACATTTCTTCAGTAACTATTGTTGGGTATGGTATAAAGAATGATAATGGACTTGTGTGGAAAATTATTGAACTTTTAAACAACAATAATGTCAGTATACTATCAACTGACCTTTCTGATATCAAAATGTCCTTCATAGTAAATGATCGTGATAACGAAAAGGTAATTAAGTTACTACATGAATATTGTTTCTAGCACCTTCTCTAACTCGTTAAAAAAAATTGGTCTAAAATATTGGATCAACAACCCAATATTTGGTATTGTTTCAGCGATCTCTGCGTGCGCTACAGTGCTTTTTATTGATGAAATTATTAATCCAACAGGCCATTCCCTAATTTACTTCCAAACTACTTTTTGGCTTTGGATGACCGTTTTGTTCTCAACTTTTGCAGACAGCTATGCTGAATCAAAAATTGAACATCCCAAAAACAGCAAAGGCTACTACGAAGCGAGTGTATTAATAAAAAAACTTACCAACGATCATGATATAAGTAACTTTTCATTCGTATCCAAAGAAAAAATTAAGTCAGGTAACTTTATTCTCTTGGCAAAAGGCGACATGGTACCATTTGATGGAATTATCGTTAAAGGAGCATGTTATGTTAATGAATCGGATTTAACCGGTATCTTGGGCTTTAATTTGAAAAATTCAGATAAAAATAATGTTTTAGCAGCTGGAAGCATTATAGAAAGCACCGATCAAATAATAATGAAAGTTAGTTTTTCTAAACAACACTCTTTCTATGCAAGGGCAACGCAGTTGATTAAGGATATTAATAGACAATCATTACCCTCAGAGCTAGCTTTGCAAAGAATTATCTTTGGGTTCTCCGTATTATTCTTAAGCGTTATATTTACTGTTTGGGTTATCGCAAAATATTCTGGATTTAATATACCCTTGATCTATATGCTCGACCTAATTGTACTCTTACTACCTACTACCATTTCCGGACTACAACATGCAATCATTACTTTTGGCACTTCAAAACTTCAAACAAAAGGTATCTTTATTCGTGATAATGTTGCCTTAGATACCGTAGTAGATGTTAATATTGTTTTATTTGACAAAACAGGAACCATTACTGTTGGCAAAAGAGAAATGACAGACTTTATAAATATTTCCGAAATAGACAACACTAATTTCATAGAGTTTTTATATTTATCGTCATTTTCCGATATTACTCATGAAGGTGACAGTATCAGAAGATTTGCAGAAAATGATGACAACTATAAAGAAATAATTATTGATGAGACACAATACAAAGACCTTCCTTTTTCATCATCAGAGCCCATAAGTGGATGTAATTATAATGGTATTGAGGTTCGTAAAGGCAGCGTAAGATCTATTGCACATTATCTTAATAAGTCTATTGCAGATCTACCTGAAAATATTTTACTGTTAACAAAACAAATAGCTACAACGCATGGCACACCATTATTACTTACTGTTGATAAAAGAATTATAGGAATAATTCACTTAAGGGATCGTTTTCGTAAAGGTATAATGAAACAAATAGAGAAATTTCATGCCAACAACATACGTACTATACTAATTACTGGAGACAATTCAATCACAGCAAAATATGTTGCACAAAAAGTTGGAATAGAAGAATTATATTCTGAAGCGACGCCAGAGAAAAAACTAGAATTAGTTAGAACTCTCCAACAACAAGGTTATGTAGTTGCTATGTGTGGTGATGGACTTAATGATGCCCTTGCCCTTGCTCAAGCTGATATCGGATTTACTTTTGAAGAAGAGATGTATGAAAATACAATGATAACTGGCAATGTTATTTCAAAGAAACATGACCTATCTAATCTTTTAGAATTAAAAAACATCTGTAAGAAAATGACTGTAAAGCGTGGTTTGCTAACCGTGTTTTCACTTACTTCTGATATAGTAAAATATTTTGTAATAGTACCAGCTTTATTTACCACAGCTTTTCCACCACTTAACATCCTTAATTTCATGAAATTTCAGTCTCTGGATAGCGTGATTCTCGCTTCGGTTATGTTTAATGCATTAATCATTCCGGCTTTAATGCCATTTATTTTTAGAGACTTTCATAAGCAGAAAAGCCGGTATTCATTGTGGAAAGGAATATTTCTCTATGGAGTTGGTGGTATAATTTCTCCTTTTATTTTTATAAAATTAATAGAGATTCTCATCTATAATCTTGGACTTGTATGATTAGAAAATTTCTATTTTGTATTATTTTATATTTAACTAGCCTAGCTCTTATAGCCCTTTACAGCGTTTCTGCCTATATAATAGGACATAAATTTTGGCCTGAGAATAGTTCTGGTAGCCTTATTTATGATAGTAATAATAAGGTTCGTGGATCTTTCCTTCTAGGCCAAAAAATAAACTCTACTAAATATTTTAAAGGCAGGACGGTTACAAAAATCAATACTAGTTGCGATGTCGCACTATACAGCGATGAATTAAAGAGGTTCTTATTAGAAAAATACAATGAGTCTGATAAATATGATATAGCTTTCATTACCCCTTCTTCAAGTTTATTAGACCCTTATATTACCACAAGAGACGCGTTAAGACAGGCACCAGCAATTGCTTTTGAGCGTAATATTAGTCTAGAAGAAATCACTTCGACAATTCAAAATTTATCCCTAAAAAAATCTGACCCATTTTTTGAGCTTGAAATTGTCAACACAACTCACCTCAATGCATTACTAGATAAATTGAAATAATCTAACTTGAATTACATAGATAAGCTAATTCACAAATAATGCTTTATAAAAACTTGTCATTGCGCAGAGTACCGTTTTTAGTATTATTATTTAAATTCATAAAATATATACACGCTCTCTAGATGCGTCCTCTTCATAAATATTTCTATAACTATTTAAAGTTAATTTTATTTTAATTAGTAATTGTCTATAAGATTCTGCTAAAATTGAATCTAATTCTTCGGTTAAAAAATCATTATATATCTCGACATCTGTGTTTTTACATAAACAGCTACTTATGGCCTCTTCATCATAAAGTAAATCACCTAAATCATCACCCATTTGACCAAATGCTCTAAATACTACATTTTCAACTTGAAATTGCTTTGTTGTCATAATTGAATAACCTCCTAAAAAAAATAATTGTTTTCTTCACCTGTCTTATTGTGTATAAACTCATTAGTAATTACTATATGAG
>NZ_JARJFB010000071.1:0-9440 GCF_034554655.1 Candidatus Megaera venefica | reverse complement strand
CGCCAATAGCTGTTGATCGTAGTGATGGTCGCTCTGTTGTGCAGATTTTAGAAGAGGGTAGTAAGAAAATTGAAGCTAGACAAATATATAAATAGTCTCTTTTGTAAAAATTCCTATCATTTCTTAGAGCAATTATGGTTTTGCCTACAAGAAATAGTAACGTGAGCAGGAAAATACCAATATAAAGATTTGGAGAAACTATTCCATTAAAAAAAGAATCATAAACTTTCTGATCACCATAACTAGTTTGTGTTGTTTTGATTTGGGCAATTACCGCTTTAGGAGGTATTTGAGACAAAGCAGCAAGAGAAAATAAAAATACAAAAAATGATTTTATAAGAGGCACAAGATTTTCTTTAATTTTCCAAGAAAGCCGATCTAAAATAACTAGAGTTATAAGTGGAGTAATAAGCAGAGCACTTAATTTAGTAGCTGCTGCAGCAGCTACCACCATAGCAATTGTACAAAGATCTTTTTGAGTTAAAAATTCTTTTTTTGCTACTAGATAATAAGCCAAGGAGCTCAAGAACATTGTCTGAGCAACAGTTCCAAACCTAAGGGAAAAATACCCTGTTGCAGGAAAGGAAAGATATAATAGTAGGATAATTGATTTTGTAAAATTATCTTTAGTATATAGCGAAGCTATTTTATATAAAATAAATGCTGTACCGATTGTAAAAAAAAGTGACATTTGCCTTGGAATAACTACTAATGGAGTATCAATACCAAAATAAATACTAAGAAAATAAAAAGGGTAAGTTATACAAACAAGCGGAAACCAGAAGATCCAACCATAAGCGTAGTCGTGAAGAGCAAAAAATTTCCTATTTTCATGATAACGCCTAAGAGAAGCTTGAAAAGCGTAATCATCAATCTCCCTAACTGAAGTTAAATCAAGGCTTGATGAAAAGATAAAATTTTCTATAAATAAATATATAAATGCGCTAGTATACAGGACAATTGTTAGGACAATCCAAGGCGAATATTTGCAAATATTTACTCTAAACATAAATATTATAGGCTAAAAATTAATAATTTTTACCCCCGAACTTTAGACGAAGACCGAAGTTAAATCAAGTGTATATATGGAATATAAAAATATAATTCTTACTCATGAAATCAAAGGGATTCTAATAGATTTGGATGGCACTCTCTACGACTATGAGGCCGCTCACAAAAAGGCCTTGCAGAATTGCAATAGTGCATTTTCAAATGATTTTCCTGATACCCTTTCTTCAGAAGAGTTTTATATGCAATATAGAGAAAAGCGAGATAATGTTGCATCAAGGCTATCTCCTCAGGGGGCATGTAGATCTCGTTTCTTTGCATTCCAAGAACTTTTTGAGGAAATAAAAGCCCCTCATGCTTTTAATAAAGCACTAAAATATGAAGCTCTATATTGGCAATCATTAATTGATAATATGGAATTAAATAAGGATGCGGAGTGGTTTTTAAAAATATGCAAAGAGAGAAATATACGAATTTGTATTGTGACCGACATGCAAGCACATTTTCAAGTTCAAAAATTGCAAAAACTGAAAGTGGATCACTTAATTGACTACCTAGTTACATCTGAAGAAGCTGGGAAAGAAAAACCTCATCCCGAAATATTTTTGCTGGCCCTAGCAAAACTTGATTTACAAATAAATAATGTTATTATGATCGGCGACAATCAAATAAAAGACATTGAAGGTGCAGAAAAACTTGGAATTAAAGCATATCAAGTAAATCTAAATGGCAATTAAAAAACAGTTTTTGAAATTTATTGTTGTAGGTTTTTTTTCTACTACAGTAAATTATAGTTTTTTCTATTTGTTGTATGAATTTCTGGGAATATATTACCTTACAGCAGCAGCAACCGGCTTTATTGCAGGAGTTTTAGCTGGTTATGGATTTAACAAGAAATGGACATTTGGTATCAAAGAAACGACTCAAAACTATGTTTATAAATATTATATAATATACGTTGTTTCCCTAATACTGAGCATGTTTCTCCTCGAGTTCTTAGTTTCGCAAATAGGCCTGACTCCAGAAATCGCCAACTTATTAACGATAGGATTTACAACAATTACCAATTTTATTGGAATCAAAGCCTGGGTATTTAAAGTATGAGTATGTCTAATATTTGCCGTCCTAATTATATTTTATTTTACTTAGGACTAACCTTGAAAATATTTCTTGGATGCATCTTAGCTTCAAAATTTCTTACAGATCTTTTTATACCTTTCATAAGCTATTTCGTAGATAGCGGATTTGAAAACCCATACAAACATTTTCAAAACAACGGTGCTAATGCTTCGTTTCCATACCCTACTTTAATGCTGTACATTATGTCAGTACCGAGAATATTATTTGGATGGCTAGGAGCTGAAAATAGTTTTGTTATTCTTTTTCTCTCGAGGCTTCCATTGCTCATTGCAGACATAAGCATATTTTTTATATTAAAATCTTGGCTTAAAGACAAGTATCTATCAAAATTAATATGGTTTTATTGGTTTTCCCCTGTAATTATATACATTAGCTATATACATGGACAACTTGATGCTATCCCTGTATCTATCTTATTCGTTAGTCTTTACTTCTTTTTTAAAAACAACACTAAATTGTCAGCATTATTCCTTGGGCTAGCACTTGCAACGAAGACAAGCATATTAATAACATACCCTTTCTTTTTTCTTGCTTTAATGTCAAAGAATGAAAAAATCAGGGACTTGTTGTTGTTCTTCACTATCGCGGTTTCTAGTTTTTTTATAATTAATTTACAGTACATTTTTGACCCTTATTTTTTACAAATGGTTTTTCAAAATCAAGAACAAGCAAAGCTTTTTGATTCTCTTATCCCAATAGGTAGTCACTATATATACATAATCCCTGCTGCAACACTTGTTCTGTTTGTTCATGGCGCTCTACTTGGACGTTATAATAGAAATATTTTTATGATGTTTTTAGGCTTCAGTTTTAGCATCATATTGCTATTTATTACGCCAATGCAAGGCTGGTATTTTTGGTTGATTCCATTTTTATCATATTTTTATATCAAAGAGGAAGGCAGAGCCCCTCTTCTTTTTTGGGGATTGCAGATTTTTTATCTTCTCTATTTCATTTTCTCTGAGAATGCCGACTATTTTAGTGTATTGCGCGTTATTTTACCGGACTTAACAGAATCTAAAATCTTATATTATTATTTACGTGATATGGGTTTTGATAGCTCAAAGTTTTTAAATCTGATTGTTACCGCACTGCAAACAACCCTTTTGTTAAATTGTTTCTGGATTTATAGAAAAGGGTTCGAGAGTTATGTAAATAAAATCATTACCTCTACCCCATTCCTTATTGGTATTGGTGGTAACTCTGGAGCGGGAAAAACAACTGTTTCAGACGCTTTATTAGACGTTTTTCTTCCTCAGAACACTACCCTTTTGAGGGGAGATGATATGCATAAATGGCAAAGAGGAGATGAAAAGTGGCAAGAATTTACACATCTTGATCCTATGGCAAATCATCTACATAAGGAAATAGATTTTCTAAAAAAGCTCAAGTCAGGTAAAACAATTTATCGTAGACATTATGACCATAACACTGGAAAATTTACAAATGAATCAGCTTTAACTCCAAATAATTTGATTATTTTTGAGGGTTTGCATCCTTTCTATTTGACTGCTCAAAGAAGCTTATATAATTTAAAAATATTTGTAAATCCACATAAAGATCTCCTGTTTCACTGGAAAATTTCAAGAGATATGACCAAGCGAGGCTATTCCAAAGAAAAAATTATAGAACAACTTGAGAAACGAGACAAAGATTCAAAGAAGTATATTGAGACACAAAGAAACAAGGCGGATATTTTAATTGAACCCACGCCAGTTAAAACAATTGAGAATATTGGTGATAAAAATGAAATTGTAGAAATATACTACAAGCTTCTTCTTTCAAACTCAGTTTATATTGAGTCCATAGTTGCTTCTTTAAAAAATATAGAAACCATAGATATAAAACATGATTATGCAGAAGAAGAACACCAGCGTTTAATAATTAAAGGTACCTGCAGTTCTCAGCAAATAAGGAAAATAGCTGATTCGTATATTAGCGGACTAGAAGAACTTGGGATAGACAGTAGTGTATGGCCTAATGACTGTTTAGGCGTAGTGGTTCTTTTGCTTACATATTATATTTTTGAGATTGCAGAATATGATAAAAAATAAGATTAGACTTCTTTCCAAACTTGCTGCCCAAGAGCAGATACTAGGAACCTACGGAGCGCAAAACTCGAGCGTACACGAGGATCTTAACACCGAAGCGACAATGCAGGCGCCTTTGGAAGTAGAGTTTGGAAAGAAGTCTATTAAAGATCTAGTCTTCATGTCCAAAACTATAGGAGATAATCCAGCTTACGTTCAGGGAGGCGGGGGCAATATTTCAGTAAAATTAGACCAAACTAAAATGGCAATAAAAGCTTCTGGTTATATTTTAAAAAATGTAACCGAAGAAGATGGGTATTGTATTGTCGATTATCCTAGAGTTCGCGATTATTTATCTCACCCAGATAATGATGAAACCATTTTTTCAATGAAAATAAAATCTTTTGCTAAAAACTCAGGGAAACGCCCGTCAATGGAAACAGGTTTTCATGTTTTACTTGGAAAGTTTGTACTACACACTCACTCTGTTTTTGCAAACCTTATTAATTGTTCAAAAGAAGGAAAAGATATTTGTTATCAGCTATTTCCAAAGGCGCTATGGATTGATTACGCTACACCAGGAAGGCTTTTAACTATTAAAATTCGAGAAGCTTTGCAATCTGCGATAAGTTACCCTAATGTAATATTTCTTCAAAATCATGGAGTGATAGTCTCGGGAGAAAGTTCAACGGAAGTTTTAAATATTCACGAAGAACTGAACAATATAATTCAACGCTATTTTCGTCTTAATAACAGCTCATATATAAGCCACACACAAATAGCTAATATAGAATATATAAGAAATAATATACTATTTCCTGATCAAGCCGTCTATACCTTAGCGGGAGAAGAGATTTTAAATAGCTTAGCTGCAAAAGAGACGATATCTGCGTATAGTTTTATCCATAAAACTATTGGAGATAAAGGATTAAATCATAATTTCTTATCTAGAGACCTGGTTGATACTCTCCTACAAATGGACAGCGAAAAATATAGACAAAATGTTTTAAAAAAATGATTTACATTAATCACCGGATCAACACTATTGAAGAGCTCATGAAAGTGCCAGAGCAAAATGGCATTGAACTAGATGTAAGGTATCATGAGAATGAGCTTATACTTCATCATGATCCATTCAATCATCACACAAACAAGCCTGAAATTTTTGAAAATTTACTAAAAAAGTGGCATCACAAAGGGCCAATGATATTAAATATAAAAACAGAGGGTATAGAGAAAGCCTGTATAGAACTTATGAACAACTACAAAATAAATAATTGGTTTTTTCTTGATCTCTCAATGCCCTACTTCGTAATTTATAGTAATGTTGCAAAAAAAAATGAAATAACAGGTTTTTCACAGGAAAATTTAGCTGTACGTTTTTCTGAGTATGAACCGCTTGAGTATGCTTTATCATTCTCCGGCAGAGCAAAGTGGATTTGGGTTGATTGTTTTACTAAAATGCCTCTTAATCAATCTTCATGTGATAAGATTAAAAAAGCTGGGTTTAAAATATGTATAGTTTCTCCAGAATTACAAAAGCACCAACTTACAAAAATTAGCGAATTTAAAGAACAAATTACTAATCTTAAGATTGATGCAGTTTGCACTAAACGCCCTGATTTGTGGGGACAGGTTTTATAAATAACAATAGAATTTAAAGAGGTTTATCCTGTCAAATAACAATAATGATATACAAATAATTATACCAATGACTGGTAATGGCTCAAGGTTTAAAACTGCTGGATATAAGCGCCTTAAACCTTTTATAGAAGTACATGGTAAGCCTTTGATAGAATGGGTTGTTAAATTATTTTCAGAAGATAAGAATAAGATAACGTTTATTTGCCAAGATCATCACCTTAACTCATTGGATTATGTTAAACCAGAACTGACAAGAATTGCTCCGGATGCCAGAATTTTTACTGTATATGATTGGAAAGGAGGAGGCCCAGTAGCAAATGTTTTGAGGGCGGCAGAAATTATAGACAATAATAAACCTGTTTTAATTAGTTATTGTGATTTCTATATGAGTTGGGATTATCTAGCCTTTAAAAGTGAAGTAACAAAAAGGAACTCTGATGGGGCTATTCCATGTTATAGTGGATTTCATCCTCATTTAATTCCTAAAAATAATTTTTATGCTAGTTGTAAAGTAGATAATGATGAAAACCTAATTGAAATACGCGAGAAGTTTTCGTGGGAGAGAGACAAAACTATGGCTCGGCATTCTCCAGGAGTTTATTATTTTAAAGATGGGTATACAATGAAAAAATATTGTCAGCAGCTTGTGGATGCAGATGACAATATTAAGGGAGAATATTACATGAGCTTACCATATAATTATATGGTAAAGGATAGTTTAAAAGTCTGGTGTCCAACAAATATTAATCATTTCTGTCAATGGGGAACCCCTAGAGATTTAGAAGATTATGTATCTTGGATAAATACAATAAAGAGTTGGAAATAATGATTATACTAATACCAATGGGCGGCAAAGGAACCAGGTTTAGTGATGCTGGTTATAAAATAAATAAGGCTTGTATCCCAATTACAGACCGTCATAGTGGTAAAAAACTTCCTATGGTAATTTGTGCAATGAAAGACATACCTGGAATACACGACCCCAAAAACAAAATCATCTGTGTAGATCGTGATTTTCACGAACATAATGGAACTGAACAAATAATTAGAGATTTTTTCCCCAATACTACATTTATTCATGATCATGTATTGTTGGACCAAGCCTATGGTTGTTTCTTAGCCAGAGAATTCCTTCAAACTGATGATGAGTTATTTATCGGAGCTTGTGATAATGGCATGATCTTTGATACTGAAGAATTCAGGCAAGCTCGTCTTGAAGCAGATGTCTTAATGATAAGCCATTCAAATGATGATAATATTGAACAGAACCCTAATGCCCATAGCTGGGCAAAGCTGAAAAATCAAAACAGCAAAGATCTTGCTTCAATATCACTAAAAAAAACGGTAAGTGATAATCCTATGCAGGATCATGCAACAACTGGAATGTTTTGGTTTAAACACGCTAATTCATTCCTTGAACATTTAGAAACCATGATATGGAAAAAGGATACCTTAAATGGAAAATATTACGTAGACCGAGTACTACAATATTGCATTGATGCTAACTTGAGAGTTAAATATTTTGATATTAAATATATATGCTGGGGTACCCCTGCTGATTATGAAAATTACGAAAACACAATAGCCTATTGGAGTGAATTCATAAAAAAAGAGCACATTATCTGATGACAAATACAAATAAGCTATCCATTGTTATTCCATGTTTCAATGAAGCTGAGAACATATTAATTGTTATAGAAAAATTTCAAAATATCTTAAATTCTACTGTTCATTCGATCGAAATAATTGTTATTGATGGAGGATCTACAGATGATACCTCTGAAAAATTAAAAGCTAGATTTAAAACTCTAGATCCCAAGAAGTTTAAGTTAATTCTACAACAAGAACGTGGGGGTTATGGTCATGATATTATATACGCACTTTGCAAAGCCACAGGAGATATTCTCTCATGGACTCACGCTGATTTACAGACTGACCCTAATGACGTAATTACCGCTTACGAATTATATATTAAGGAACAGAAAAAAGGAGCCTTAATAATTAAAGGTAACCGCAAAAATAGAAAGCTCCTGGAAACTTTCTTTACCATTGGAATGCAATTTGTTACATGGATAGCTTTAAAAACTTACATTGATGATATCAACGCCCAACCAAAACTGTTCTCAAAAGAATTTTTTACTAAACATTTAGAACACGGTGCACCTAATGATTTCTCTCTTGACCTTTATACTCTCTATCAAGCAAAAAAAAATAAGTACAAAATTATAACTTTTCCTGTTTATTTTGCCCAGCGTCTACACGGAGAGGCAAAAGGAGGAGGATCATGGAAGGGCCGTATCAGACTAATATGGCGTACATTTAAATATATTTTTGAGCTAAAAAGAAAGATAGAAAGATCATAGATCAAGAGATACTCGTTCTACAATAAAATATACCTAATATATTATCACACAGTAAAGTTAAATTATTGACAATTCTATTGTTTCCAACAATACTACATGCTTCAAATTTAAAGGAACAAAATAGCTTTAAGTTATACTTGATTGTGCTAAATTTTGGTTTGTAAATATTTAGCTTCTTGGGTTTGAATGATTAATTTTAACAAAAAACTAAGGTATTTAATTTATATGAAAAAAAACCCGCTAGAAGAAAAAATTTTTGATTTACAAGCCCCTGGAGAAGCTGAGCATCCTAACGAGGAAGAAGAAGCGGAAGCCGTTGCAGCAGCTGAAGAGCTCATAAGAGATGCTATGCCTGGTTTATATGCTGCTATTCTTGCTCGCAATATAGAGGCAACTAGTGAAATCTTAGAACCCCTTGACCGAGCTTTAGAGGCTCTTGGTGATGTTCCTGGAATATTGAATGAAGTGCTAACAGGAGCTGGAATTGCCCCAGGTCATGTAGGGTTAAGGCCAGGCGAGCTTGCTCATCAACTTGGTTTTCATGATATTTGCCAATTTCTTGTTGAAACACAAGGTGACGAGATAGAATGCAATATTATCGGAGAAGAATAATCTTAAATTAAGCAGTTATAATTGAGAAGAATAACCTCAAGTTAACTTGAGAAATTCTTCTCAATATACCTCAGGTAGCCAATCAAAATCCTCTAAAGCTTGATATACAAATACCAAAAGAATAATTCCAAAAATTGCCATTAATATACTAAGTAGCACTTCTCTAAACTTTTTAAATCTCCACGCTAATATAGCTAGTCCCTCCGTCAAAACTCTCCCCGCCTGAATTAACAAGGGGTTTCATGTCATAAACAGCTTACAAAATCCATAAGAAAATGGTATAATTACCGCATAAAGCTTACGGATTTTAAAATTATGCCTATAGAAAATATTACTTTTCTCCAAAAACAAGAAAGGTTATTTGAAGAGAAATTATCTACAAAACTAAATCCTAAAAACAAGTTATATAAACTAAGGGATTTAGTAAATTGGTCTGAACTTGAAGCCAGAGCATTGCCTAACATTGAAATCAAGCAATTTGGTAGAAATAAGAAAGATCATAGAGTAATGCTAGCACTATCAATGCTTCAAGCTATGTACAACGGTTCTGATTCGTTTACGGAGGAAGAGCTAAAGGAAAATATTTATTGGCAATATTTTTGTGGTTATGAATATTTGCAGCAAGATCTTGATGTGTCTGAAG
>NZ_JARJFB010000070.1:0-9457 GCF_034554655.1 Candidatus Megaera venefica | reverse complement strand
CCATTTCTCCATCTTTATCGACACGGACAAATAATTTGTCATCTTCATCTCGCCAGCTGCTATAAAGGTCAAGCATCTGA
Source organism: Candidatus Megaera venefica (assembly GCF_034554655.1). Classification (NCBI taxonomy): domain Bacteria; kingdom Pseudomonadati; phylum Pseudomonadota; class Alphaproteobacteria; order Rickettsiales; family Rickettsiaceae; genus Candidatus Megaera; species Candidatus Megaera venefica. The sequence continues at coordinate 9,377 of NZ_JARJFB010000070.1, read as the reverse complement.
TAAAGCAATTCTATAATTCTGTTGGTTTTGCTGATTTTAGAGTTATATCTGTGACAGCAGATTTGTTGCCAACCAAAGAAGGATTTATTTTAACTTACTCAATAGAAGAGGGGGCCAAATATAAATTTGGTAAAACAAGTCTAAATAATAAACTCGCAAGTATCAATGATGAAGAAATTTGGAAATTTATTGATAAAAATGAGGGGCAAACATTTAATTTAAGCGCATCTCAGAAAACGGCAGAACGTATTGCTGATTACCTTGCTGGTAAAGGGTACCCACAGGTTGATGTTCATCCTGATATACAAACCAACCCTTCGTCTGGCACCGTTGATGTGGTAATGGTTGTCGATCAAGCTGAAAAAATATTTATCAATAGGATTAATATCGAAGGTAACTTAAAAACCGAAGATCATGTTATTAGACGCCAGCTGAAAATTGCTGAAGGAGATGTTTATAATAGAGGGAAAATAGAAAGGGGCGAAAGAAATATCAGAAATCTTGATTATTTTGGTAAAATGGCTCTTAACCTTTCTCCTACTGATAAAAGTGATAGGTATGATATTAACATTAATGTTGAAGAAAAATCTACATCTTCAATAGGTTTAGATGTTGGGTACAATACTGCTGGAGGTCCATTTGGGAGAATTTCTTTCCTTGAAAGGAACCTTGTAGGAACGGGTAAGTATCTCAGTGCGGGAGTTCAAGCTGGTAAAAAGAGTATTTATTATTATGCTGGATTGACGGATCCAAATTTTATGGATAAGGATCTTTCTTTGGGAGGAAGCGTATTTAGGAGTGAAAATGGTAGTGGAAGTGGCTTTACAAATCAGGAGCTAAACTATTCGTTGAAGTCCACCGGTGCTAAAATTTCTTTAGGGTATGACATATCTGATGATCTATCTCATGAAATTGAGTATGGGATAAAGCGTGATCAGTTGAAAGCGCCAGGTAGCTCAGCTTCAGTGTTTATTAAAGAACAAATGGGTAACTTTGTTACTTCATCAATGTCTCATAGTTTGACTTATGACAGAACAGACAGCAGAGTGCTACCGAAAAATGGTTATATATTAACTGGTACACAAGAATATGCTGGCTTGGGTGGTAATACTAAGTATTTGAAGCACGATGTTGATGGCAAAGTGTTTAAATCTTTTGTTGAAAATAAATATACTGTAAAATTTTCTGCTGCTGCTGGTCATATTAAGGGAGTCGGTGGTAAAAAGGTAAGGATTTCAGATCGTTTCAATCTCGGAGACTATAGTCTAAGAGGATTTGCACAAGGTGGTATTGGCCCTAGAGATATAGCGACCGATGAGGGGCTTGGTGGGCAAAAATATTATACATTATCAACAGAACTTAATTTTCCAGTTGGTTTACCAGAAGAATTTAATGTAACTGGTGCTGTATTTTGTGATGCTGGATCTTTGTGGGACGCTGACTCAAAAACTTCTAAGGGATTTTATAACGATAAAGCGCTTAGAAGCTCTGTTGGTTTTGGTGTTCTTTGGGTGACTAGAATTGCTCCTATAAGATTGGATTGGGGATTCCCGATTAAGAAGAAAAAATATGATGAAGGACAAACATTTCATATTAAATTTTCTACACACTTTTAATAAGATTAGTGGTTTCGCTTAGATGAAATTTTTGCGATGTATAGTGCTGTTGTTGGTTACAATACCTATTTTTGCTTTGGCAGAAGCAGAAGATAAATTTCTTGCCAAGATAGCTGTTGTAGATGTTGAGTCAATACTAGAACATTCGCTTGCTATCAAACACGTAAAAAAGTCTATTAATGAAATTAGTGATAATATTGAGAGAGAAGTTACTGAAAAGGCAATGAACCTTAAGAGTATAGAAGATGCATTAATTAAAGAGCGTGTAGCCTTAGGTGAAGAAAAGTTTAACAAGAAAGTCTTGGAGTTTAATAAAAAAGTAAGCAAAACTCAAAAAGAAATGCAGAATAAGAAAAGTGCTTTAGAAGAAGCTCACTCTAAAGCCATAGCTCAAGTTCATAAGAGTACTATTGATGTAATAACTGAGCTTTCAAAACAGTATGGATTTAATATTGTTTTTCCAAGTTCTCAGGTATTATTTGTTGAGAGTAATATGAATATTACCCTTGAGGTTATAACTAAGCTAAATGAAAGGCTTAGTATAGTAGACATTAAATATTCCCCTTCTAAAGAATAAGCTAGAAAATAATCCATTTACTAGCTTATTAGTCGCTATTTATAAATAGAATTTCCTAATTAACCTGAACTATGGATAAGGATAGAGTCGTATGGTTTTATACTGGGACTCGCTGTATGCACCGTCATCCTGAATTTACTTCAGGATCTCATGAGATAGGAGAAGATACTGGGCTGAAGAGATGTACGAAACCCACTGAGTTCCGCATGACAATACATAAGAAGATGCCGGATCAAGCCCTGGATGACTGTGTTTCTTACCGGCCATAACTAAATCTAATATTTATCTTATCCATAGTTCAGGTTGATTAAATATAAATTACACTAAACATTTATTAATAAGAGAGATATTAAAATTCTGTATTGGTTCTATCCAACAATGGTTGTTGCTTAGTTCGTATATACCAAAACAGATATAGCGGTAGCCCACTAAGTACGAATAAGCTCGCGATAGCTAAAGTTTTAATAGGTGTTTCATATATTATCCACACACAAAAACCGCTAGCAATAAGGCCAAATGACCATTGTATAATGGAACATTGCAATTTCTTTTGAATTAATAATTTTAAGAAAGCAAGGCAGCACATTAAATATACAAAAAGAAATGCCATTACAGAAAAGTCAATTATAGCATTTATTTGCTGAGCGAGGCTTTCATTGGCAGTAAGAAATAATAAAGGTATGATACCAGCGCAACTTGCTACAATACTCCAAAGTGGTGCGTTATGTTTGTTTTTTTGAGCAAATATTTTAGGCATTAAACCATCTTCTGCAAGGCCAAGTGCTACTTGCCCACTTGCTAGTATCCAAGCATTTAGGGTTCCTACACAAATAATTGCAGCAATACACGCTATGGCTAAATACCACTGGCCTCCGAAAATAATTTGAGCGGCATCAACATAAGGGGCTTTTGAATGCATTAAATCTTGGCCAGGTATTAAACCCATTATTCCTACGCTATTAACAAAATAGAGCAGGGCTACACATAGAGTACCAGAAATAATTGCTTTAGGAATAGTTTTGGAAGGGTTTTCTACTGAGCCAGCTGGGGTTGTTGCAGATTCTAAGCCAATAAAACCCCATAAAGTTAAGAGTGTAACTTTAGCAAGCATTGATGTAGTTGAAATGCTTGAGACACTTTGATCAATAACAAAATTATTACTATCGAAAAAATATAAAGCTATTAGCGGCATAATTAATAGAGGGATGAATTTTAGTAAAGTTAAGAAAAGCTCTGCTTTCCCCGCTGCTTTAACCCCTCTAAGATTTAAAAATGTAATAAGTAAAAGTAATATAATTTCTAAGGCTAAATATACGAATGGTGAGCGTGGGCCAATGAATACACTTAATGATCCTATTGCAGTAACTATCACGGCGGTAGTGCTAACCCATGAAATAATCCAATAAGTCCATCCGGTAAAAAATGCTGCTGTAAGGCCAAAAGTATGTTTTACATAGGTGTGTGGCCCACCTGTTTCAGGAAATTTTGCACAAAGCGATGCAAAGACCAAACAAAGAGCAATTGCTCCTACTCCAGATATTGCCCAACCGACTAAACTAAAAATACCATATCCAGCTAAATTCGCTGGAAGCATGAATACGCCTGATCCGATCTGACTTCCGGTTACAAAAGCAAATACTGCCCAAAACCCTATTTTATTAGACATAATTGGATTATCCCAAATTGTAAAAATGAACAGGACTATAGAAGTTTATTGAAATTATTTCAATAAACTTCTTGTAGTACATAACATATTTTGATTGATTTTTTTATAAAGTTTTAGACTGGACAGTTGCAGAGGCTCATTCTTTCTAGCCATGACGGTATTTTCAGAGACAATCCTGAGCTAAAAATCTGCAAATTTAGCATGATGGTTTTGAGCAAAGCATATATGTTGATTTATATCAATTCAACATAGGCTTCTTTAATTGTTTTAAGACCAATCTTTTCGAATGCTATTTCTAGACTGTCGCCATTTTTTCTCACAATAACACCAGTACCAAATTTAGAGTGCCGTATCCTGCTGCCAGGTTTTTTTGTGGCTATAGTATCAATATTATTTTGCCTCTGGTTGCTTGGTTGCATCGAAAAATTATGTCTTGATCCTAAGTAATTAAGTTTGTTAGTAGAAGAACTAGTTGCGCATAATTCAGACGGTATTTCTCTTAAAAATCTTGACGGTACAGACTTAATGAATTCAGCGAAAATTCTTCGACTCTCAGCGTGTGTGATGTAAAGTTCTTTTTTGGCGCGCGTAATTCCGACATATGCAATACGTCTTTCTTCTTCAAGTCCCTTGTCTCCTTCTTCAGCTATGGCTTTTTGGTGAGGAAAAATATTCTCTTCCCAGCCAGGCAAGAATACCAAATCAAACTCAAGTCCCTTTGCTGCATGGAGAGTCATGATTTTAACTGTACCACCAAAGTCAGACTCTAGTGATTCATTATCCATTACTAAGCTTGAATGTTCAACAAATTCAGTAATGTTATTAAATTCATCGATCGCTCTTAGCATCTCATTGAGGTTTTCAATTCTGGCTCTGGATTCGTCGGTTTTTTCTTCTTTTAATACGGCAAGGTAACCAGATTTTTCCAAAATAAATTTTGTTACTTCAAATGCTGATTCATGCTGATATTTCTGGCCACATAGGACAATTAGGTCAGTAAATTCTTCGAGACTATCTTTTGTTTTGCCTTTTAAGATATTTTGTTCAATCATCTGCTTCAGTGCTTCAAATACAGATACTTCGTATTCAGAAGCAAAGTCTTTGATTTTTTTTAGGGTAACATTACCAATTGATCGTTTTGGTACGTTGATAATGCGCTCAAGAGCAAGGTTATCGTTATGATTAATGCTAAGACGAATGTAAGAAAGCAAGTCACGAATTTCCATTCTCTCATAAAATCTAAGGCCACCAATAATTTGGTATGGCAGGGCATTGCTGATAAATGCTTCCTCAAAAGATCTTGTTTGGAAGCCAGCTCTCACAAGAATTGCGATCTGATTTGTTTTATACTTACCATTATTTATAAATTTTGCTATTTCGGTAGTAACATATCGTGCTTCTTCCTTATCGTTCCAGCAAGAAATAATTTTAATTTTTTCTCCGTCTTTTTGGTCGGTCCAAAGCTTTTTACTGTGCCTATGTTTGTTGTGGCTGATAATTTGGGATGCCGCGCTTAAAATATAAGGAGTTGAACGATAATTTTGTTCAAGTTTGACTACGATAGCACTTGGAAAATCTTGTTCAAACCGAAGTATATTTTTAACTTCAGCGCCTCTCCAGCTATATATTGATTGGTCGTCATCGCCAACGCAGCAAATATTTTTATGTTTACTGGCGAGCATACGAACCCAAACATATTGAACGGCATTGGTATCTTGGTATTCATCTACTAATATGTACTTAAATTTATTTTGGTAATGTTCTAAAATATCCTGGTTATGAATCAATAGTTGATTGCAATAAAGTAGTAAGTCGCCAAAATCAACTGCGTTTGAGGCATGCATTTGCTTTTGATATTCAAAATAAACTATTTTGGCAAGTCTATAAGCTGGTGCAATAAAATCTGATTCACCTATTTTATCTGGCGTTAGGCCTTGGTCTTTCCATTTGGAGATAATAATGTGAATCATCTTAGCCGGATATTGCTTCACATCTATGTTTAGCTCAAGAGCAATATTTTTGACGAGTCGAATCTGGTCATCTTGATTGATAATGGTGAAGTTGCTGGTTAAATCTTTTCCTAGGGAAGCAATGTGAGTCCTTAGCATTCTTGCAGCAATGGAGTGAAATGTACCAATATTAAGTCCATCAGCATGAATAATATTAGTTATTCTATCTTGCATTTCTTTAGCGGCTTTATTGGTAAATGTTACAGCTAAAATTTCATAGGGCTGTGCAAGATTTTGCTCTATAATATGGGCTATGCGGTGTGTTAAAACTTTTGTCTTACCCGTACCAGCTCCAGCAAGAACAAGAAGTGGACCTTCTGTGTATCTTGTTGCAAGTAGTTGCGGTTCATTTAATTCTTCTTGATTGTCGTGCATTTAAATATAATTATGATAATACCCAATGAGAGGATCATAAAGTGCTATAGACCTTTAGTCTATAGTCAATTCAGATGAAGTTAGGACGTTCCTAGTCGCTTCCCAGTACTTGATAGGCTTCGCTCCTCGGTCCTAGTCCGATCTTCATCTGAATTGACTGTGATGTTTATAGATGTTTTTGTGAAACCTTATTGACAGGAATTTTAATATATCATATCTTTTTTCAATGTTTTACAAAATAGTATATAAAAAGAGTTAATCTAAGTTGTGATCGAAGGATACAAAATAGTTCAAATACCTCGTATTAGCGATGAGAGAGGAAATCTTTCCTTTGCTGAGCTAGGGCAACTTTTAACTTTTGTTGTTAAAAGGGTATACTGGCTATATGATATAAAGGAAATTCGTGGGGCTCATGCCCATAAAGAACTGCAGCAATTTATTTTTTGCACGCACGGATCAGTTGAATTTACTTTAGACGATGGACAACAAAGAGAGTCGGTTATTCTAGACTCGCCAGATAAAGGTTTGTGCATTACCAAGCCTTTATGGAGAGAACTAGTGAGTTTTCAAAATGATCCTCAGGTTATTGTGCTGGCATCTGATGTTTATGATGAACAAGATTATATTAGATCATACAAGGAGTTTCAAAAATGGATGTCCATTTCTTAGATTTAAAAAAAGTATATAAAGAGCTAAAGTCTGAATTTGATCATCTTTGGTATGAGGTTAATGAAGATAGTTCATATATACTTGGAGATAAATTATCTAAATTCGAACAAGAATTTGCTCAGTATTTGGGAGTAAAACATGTAATTGGAGTAGGAGACGGCTTTGATGCGCTCGTCCTTAGTATCAAAGCTATGGATATAAAAGCTGGTGATGAAGTAATAGTGCCAGCTCATACATTCATTGCATCTTGGCTTGCTGTTTCGGAAGCTGGTGCTACCCCTGTTCCTGTAGAGGTTGATAGTAAAACTTGCCTTATAGATCCGCTGAAAATTGAGAAAGCTATAACTAGTAGAACAAAGGCGATTATGCCGGTTCATCTTTATGGCCGTGTTTGCGATATGCGCCAAATTATAGAAATTGCTAATCGGCATAATTTGAAAATTATTGAGGATTCTGCTCAGGCTCACGGTGCTGTTGATCTAATAACTGGTAAAAAAGCTGGTACGTTTGGTGATTGCTCTGGCTTTAGTTTCTATCCAGGTAAAAACTTAGGTTGTTTTGGTGATGGCGGGTGTATCTCAACAAATGATTCGGCTTTGGCTGAGAAAATTAAATTACTACGCAATTACGGAAGTCCAGTTCGTTATGAACACAAAATAAAGGGCGTAAATAGCAGGTTAGATGAATTACAAGCCGGCGTGTTGTCTATCAAATTAAAACATCTAGATAGTTGGAATGAAAAGCGTCGCGCTGTTGCTAAAATTTACTTATCTGAGCTTGCGGGTATAGGAGATATTATTCTGCCAGAATACGATGCAGGGCATGTTTGGCATATATTTGCTATTAGGACTTCCAGAAGAGATGAGCTAAAAGAGTTTCTCGGAAAAAATGGTGTTGGAGCAATTATTCATTATCCAAAACCTATTCATATGCAAGAAGCCTATAAGGATATGAATATCACGCAAGGTTCATTCGTGAATACAGAAAAAATTTGCTCTAGTGTACTTAGCCTGCCAATGCATCCTTATTTGCAGGAAAAAGAAGCAGCTTATTGCGCTGGAATAATCAAGAAATTTTTTGCATAACAAACCAATATGAAAATAGCTAAATTATACAAAAAACTTACTTTAGCTAATTTTATTAATTGGTTTGCAATGCGTTTTTATCGTGTAGCGCAAATTGTTACTGGATACATGATAATTATTGCTATTAATTTAAATCCTAGGCGAGAAATTTTTCAAAAAAATTTAGATAGCCTGAAAATAAATAGAGTTTTTTTCTTTAGAAAAGTTACTCTACCGTATCTTTCGTTTCTAGAGGGTTGTAAAAATTTAAAAGCTCAGATAATTTTTCACAAGGAAGGTGAGGTTATAGAGTTAACATTGCCAAAAGTAATTAATAAAGGTTTTAAAGTAAATGAAGCATATGCTTGCGAAGCAAAATTGCCGGATATTTATTTGGCCGTAATTAGTGATGCACAAATCTTTGTTGGTACGGATTTAATTATTGCAGATAAAACTATTCTTTATGATCAAATTAACAAAGATTTTTTTAACAGATATCCAGTAAAATCGCCCTTAATAGCAAATGTTTCCAAAGATAATATCAGTATAAAATGGCCTTTAAAATCGACAAAAATCAAACAGGGAATTCATCTTCCTAAAGATCATGCAAAAAATTATTTTCATTGGATGATAGAAAATCTGCCTAGGTTAAGCCTTGTTTCTGAGTTAGATAAAAATATTCCTTTATTAGTTGACGGAGATTTGCCGGCACAATTCTACGATGCCCTTGCGATGCTAAATCAAGATAATAGGGAGATAATAAAACTTAGTAATAATACTTTATATAAAGTGCAAAAGTTATATTATCCATCGCAATTATCAATATTTCACGATAGTTATGATAATCCATTCTACGGTAAAGACGCTGTATATTCACCCAAAGCGATTAGCTACGTTAGAGATGCTATTTTAAAAAAAATAGCATCTCCTAGTAGCTCAACGCGGCGTAGAAAATTATATATTTCTAGAAAAAACTCTGACTACAGGCAATTGATTAATTCAGAAGAAATAGAAGATGCTTTAGTTGCAAGAGGTTTTGAAATAATATTTCCTGAGCATTTGTCATTTTTCGCGCAGGTGCAACTATTTTCAGAGGCTGAATTAATAGTAGGACAGAGTGGTGCTGGAATGGCTAGCTTTATTTTCGCCCCTAAGGATTGTGAAATATTGATGATGATGAGTGATGCTAGTCAATCGAATCTTCATATATTTGGTGCTCTTGCTGATTCTATAGGGCTAAGTTTAAAGTATATTCTCGGCAAGCATATAAACATTAAAAAATCATATATTAACCATTCTGATTTTTATGTTGATGTAAGTATATTAATTAAATATTTAGAAGATAGTAACCGATAATGGATCAATATAAAGTCACTGTCCTTATGCCCTGCTATAATAAAG
>NZ_JARJFB010000069.1:0-9755 GCF_034554655.1 Candidatus Megaera venefica | reverse complement strand
AAAAAATGAATGTGCGGTGATTTATTTTTGAAATTCTTGAAATTATATCAAAAATTTAGAGTTTTGACGGAGAGACTAATTACATTACTCGAAAATGGACTATGCCAATTCAAAATTGGGGTGAGGCTATGGCTCATTTTATGATCAAATTCGAAGGGAGAATTTAAGTGCCTATAATCGAATTTACACAAATAGATGGAAAGTCTCTCAAGAACTAAAATTGAATTAAAAAACTTTCTAATTTTTTTATCCGTTCTGCCCGGTTACCAGAAATTTCGATTATTTTCGGATGTTCGTAGGTCGGAAAAATATCCAATATATCATCTCGATATATTTTTTTAAAAATTTTATCTACTGCTTTACGATAAGTCGGGTTTTCTTCAATATATTCTATAGAATTTTCTTTAGATATCGGCAAAAAAGTGATTAAATCTAAATGATTCAACACTAATTTGATTTCAGAGAATCTTTCTGAAACTTCGCTATCATTTATATCAATAGAATCCTGATCTAATGCGCACATTGCATAAGCTACAAAATCAACTGGACATCTATCAAATATTATATTTTCTTCATTTGCACAGTCATTTAGTTGATTAATACTATAATCTAATTGCTCTATAAAACTATCAAGATCTGGTTCCAATGATAACTCCATTGTTTTTTTATCTTGTAATTTATAATAGGGTTCAATTTCACATCTATAAGAAGGATATTTTTTAATAAAATCTTCAATAAGCGTACTTTTACCTATAAAATGTGTGCCAGAAACAGCAATGCGCATACTTTTCTCCTCCTTTAAAATTTCATTCGCGTAATTTAAATTTTTTTTGGCCTATTATTTATTGTTGCGTATAAATAAGATGATATTTAAAAAGAAGCAAATAACATGATATTTTCTGTTTACGACAGATGTGATAGAACCAACTGTTTCAGGTATAATCAATTAAATTTTCTTCTGCTTTCAAGCGCAGCAGATAAGGTGCCTTCGTCAAGATAATCAAGTTCTCCACCAATGGGTATACCGCTTGCTAGGCGTGAGATGTGGATTGAACTATTCCTGAAATACTCTGTGATAAAGTAAGCAGTAGTTTGACCTTCTAATGTAGAGTTGGTGGCGATGATAAGTTCCGATGTTTTGTTTTTATTACATCGTTCTAGAAGTTCTGGTAACCTTAAGTCATTTGGGTTACGATTGTTGGATGCAGAAATAGTTGCTCCAAGAACGTGATACCTACCACGAAATATTTCACTGCGTTCGATTGCCCAAAGCTCTGCTACAGTTTCTACAACTGCTATTATGGAATCGTTTCTAGATTCATTTGAACAAATACCGCAAATTTTAGTATAGTCAATATTGCCACAAAGTTGGCAATTAGTAAGTTGAGCAGATGCATCTTCTAAGCCCTGAATCAATGCTCGCATGCGTAAATCCTTATCTTGTAATAAATGCAATACTATTCTCCGGGCAGAACGATTACCAAGGCCTGGAAGCTTAGAAAATAAATAAATAAGTTGATCGAGTCCCGATGTTTTACGCATACTTAAATTCATGCTGAAATAAGTTATTTGATTAGATCCTGAAATAAGTTCAGGATAACTAAGAAATTCTCTTTAAAAAATTCCTAAAACCCAAAGCCTGGTGGTAATTTTCCAAGGTCGCCAAATGCATTAGACATATTGCTTTTTGAATCTTCATCAGCTTTGGCTTTTGCATCGTTATGAGCTGCTACAATAAGATCTTCAAGCATTTCTTTCTCGTCTGCTTTTAACAAAGAAGGATCCAAAGATGCTTTAAGCATCTCGCCGCTACCACTCATAGATACTGTAACTAGTCCGCCGCCGGATTTGCCAATATATTGTTTTGAAGCAATCTCTTCTTGCATTTCTTTCATTTTTTTCTGCATAACCTGAGCTTGCTTCATAAGCTGATTAATATTCATTGCTTCCTCTTGAGTTTTAATTTTCAGTTTTCAATATTATATCTGATATATTTGCATCAGGAAATTGATTTTTTATTACTTGATAATCTTCAGATAGTCTAACTTTTTCAAGCATTATATCCTTTAAAGTAGTAATATTTTGACAAATTTCACAACTAACTTTCCATTGGTTTCCAGACCATTCATTTAGCAATTGTTCGATTTTTTTAGCTTGTATGTTTGTATCCTTGTTACTACAGGCAATCTCTATCTGTAAATCTTGAAATTTTGGAATCCCTACTTCATTTAATAATAAGTAATATGTTTCCATCTCTTTTTGTTGATAACAGAATTTTAGAAAATCAAATACACTGTTCTTGCTTTCTTGAGCGGCTGGGGAAATAATTTTGTCAGGATCTATAATATCCTCAATGAGTGGCAAATTACAGGCGTAAATGGCTTTAATGATAATCATTTGTGCGGTGACAAGCTCATTGTGCGATTGCTTAATTTCCTGCAAACCATTGCTAAATATTTGCCACAAAGTGGTTAATCTGGAAAGTGGTGTGCCAATTAAAATACTAGATAATTCGTTAGAGTAATCTTGATATAAAGGGTTATGATAATTTGGAATAACTTTTGATTTACAAAGTTCTGCCATAAAATCGGCCATAACCTGAACAAAATATTCTAAACTATTAGCCTCTGCGTAAATCTCGCTTAATAAGTCTATTGCTCTACCAGGAGCATTAGCAATAATCAATTGTGTAAATTCAATGATGATATTTGCACGTAATAGACCAAGCATTTTGCCGACAAGTTCAGCAGTAATTAAATCTGAATCGCTTTGCTGGTTTAGATACGAGGCTGCTTGATCTATCATAGCAACAGCATCGCGAGCAGAACCTTCAGATTTACTTGCAATAATTTTTAAAGCTTCTTCTTCAAATTTAATATTTTCTTTTTGAGCAATTTTCTTGAGCAAGGTTTGAATTTCCTCGTAAGAAAGTCTCCTAAGATCATATCTCTGACATCTTGAGATTACGGTAAGTGGAATTTTTTGCACTTCAGTTGTTGCAAAAATAAAAATTACATGCGGTGGTGGTTCTTCTATAACTTTAAGGAGCGCATTAAACGCGCTTTTTGAAAGCATGTGAATCTCATCTATAATAAAGAATTTATAAGCGCCTAAAAGCGGCTTATATTCACTACTTTCAATTATTTCTCTGATATCGTCAACACCAGTTCTACTAGCTGCATCTATCTCAATAATATCTGGATGATTTTGTTTGGTATAACTAATACAATTTTTGCATTTTTCACAAGGTGCAATTTGTTCTCCATGGCTGCTCAGATCGGTACAATTTACAGTTTTTGCAATTATGCGCGCTGAGGAAGTTTTGCCAACTCCTCTAATACCAGTGAGTAAATAAGCTGATGCTAAACGATTATTTGCAATACAGTAAGACAGAGTTTTTACTAAAACTTCTTGCCCCATCAACTCAGAAAAATTGGTCGATCTATACTTGCGAGCAAAGGGTATGTATTTTAAACTTTCTTCTGACATGAACTTGCTAAACTACTAGATTTTAGATCAATTTACTATGCGAACAGCAAAAAACTTGAGTAGGACACTTAAAATTAGCGTTTCCTAACTCAGACTAAGAAGCTATATAGCTAGTACCGACCCGTTTACAAAATGCTCTGGCTGCTTCCTTTCGGATCTGACCAACTAAACAAAGCATACGCCCAGTACTAGCCATGGATAAAGATAGTTGTTTTAGTACGCTCAATCAAGCCATATTTTATATCATTATCCATTATTATATAATGGCCAGATTATATTTTTGAAGATTTAGGAGCTCTTGTAAGTGTTATAATTTCTTAAACTTTGTTTCGAGCTCTGCCTTAGTGAATCTATCAGGTGTACCAAAAACCTCTGGATCTTTCATTATAAATAAGCTGCTGGATATATTGCCAATTTGCATAGTATTCCCAAATGTGAGAGTTATATTATTATTCTCTTCGAATATTTGCATTTTTTGGATATTTTTATTTTTTTTATCAAACCAAATTTCACTTATTTTGTTTAAATCGTGATTTTTTAAGCGTAGAACGTAGCTATTATTATTTTGTTTTGCAGATAAAATTTCAAATTGGTTATCAAAACTGACTTTATCAACTAGCAAAAAATTAAAGATATTTTCAGTTGCTTTGATTCTACTAAGGTGTCCCATTTCGTAATCATAAACAGAGACATAGTTTTTATTACCAACAATAACAATCGGAAATGGTTCGTAGTAATTACACCTAAATTTATAAGGCTTATCAATAATAAGCATGCCTTCAGCTAGTCTGCCTGTACTATCTTCCTGAATAAATTCAACTGCAATTGATTTAATGCTACTTATATAAGATTTAATTTCCTCTGAAATATCAGCAGCGCTTGCGAAGTGAGTTGATGTTAGTAATAACATTAATATCATATATTTCATGATGGAAAATGGTATTAAATGTGTCTTACTTGTGTTAATGCGCATAAAAATCTGCTTTTTAAGGTGAAATTGATGTTCACATGATAAGGAATGGGTAGTATAACTTCAAGAATAAATTTAGTTGAAATTATTATACAATGAAGATTGCGGCAATTAAAGAACGGGAAAAAGGCGAAGCTAGAACAGCCATCACTCCTGACATAGTAAAACTATATGTCAAAAAAGGTTATAGGGTGTTCGTCGAGAGGGGCATAGGAATTGGAGCCAATTTTTTAGACGTTGATTATGAAAATGCTGGTGCAGCAGTTTCTTCGGTTATGCTTGAGATATTATCTGATGCAGATATTATTTTAAAAGTACAGCCTACGCCGCTTATAGACCAGTTCAACGAAATAGATATGGCAAAAGAAGGGGCGACGATAATAGGACTCATGTCGCCATATTCAAATATAGAATACTTAGAAAAAGCTGCGTCAAGAAAGCTTTCAACTGTTGCTATGGAGCTGGTGCCAAGGGTTACAAAAGCTCAAGGAATGGACGCTCTTTCGTCCCAGAGTAATCTTGCTGGTTATCGGGCAGTGATTGAAGCTAGCTATTATTTTGATAGAGCATTCCCAATGATGATGACCGCTGCTGGAACTATTAACCCAGCAAAAACACTCGTTCTTGGTATCGGTGTTGCTGGACTGCAAGCAATTGCTACAGCAAAAAGGCTAGGGTCTGGTGTTTCAGCTTATGATGTTAGGCTGGCAACAAAAGAGCAGGCTGAAAGTTTAGGTGCTAAATTTGTATATCCTTCTGAACTAATGACTGATTCTGAAGATAAAACTGGTTATGCAAAAGAAGTATCTCGTGACTTTGCAGCGATCCAAGAAAGGTTCCTTAATCAAATAATAGATAAGTTTGACATTGTCATTACTACTGCCCAAATTCCAGGCAAGAAAGCGCCGTTACTCATTACCAAAGATATGGTTGCAAAAATGAGACCTGGTTCAGTTATAGTTGACATGGCTGCTTCTTCTGGGGGTAATGTCGAAGATTCTGTAGAAGACAAAGTGTTAGTGAAAAAGGGAGTAAAAATTGTTGCATGGAGCAATCTGGCAACAAAAATTGCTGGGGATAGTTCGAGGCTGTATGCAAAAAATCTATATAATTTTCTTGATTATGCTGTGCAAGATAGGAAAATAAATTTTAAGGATGAACTAGTCGAGGAAATGACCATTAGTATTGATGGGAGTATGATAAACAAAAAATTTAAAGTATAATAACAATTCCAATTTTAATGATACACATGAATTTTTTAGGTCTCATTTGTGCTAACGTACCAGGTGTACACTGCGCAATCTCGTCTTTAAATTCAAGCATCTGATTTAACGTTGAAATTGTCATGAGAAAATATATATGAAAGAAAAATTGCCATTAGCTATAAATGAGGCTAAAGAAATTTCAGTAAAAGCAACTGAGTTATCTCTTAAGCTTCAGGAAATGAGCGAGGATATTATTGTTCAAGGAGGTCATCATATTGATCCATTGGTCTATGCTGTGACGATTTTTACGCTTGCTTGTTTTGTTGGTTATTATGTTGTTTGGAAAGTTACGCCGTCATTGCATACCCCGCTTATGTCTGTAACAAATGCAATTTCTGGTATTGTAATTGTTGGTGCTCTTATCTCAGCAAGTTCAGTAAATTTTGGTGTAGCTTCAGCATTTGGTTTTTTTGCAACTTTTTTGGCTGCAATCAATATTTTCGGTGGATTTATAGTAACCCAAAGAATGCTTGAAATGTTCAAGAAAAAATAAATTTATATGACAATACAACTAATCGAATTTTCTTACCTGGTTTCGGCCGTATGTTTTATTTTTGCCCTTAAAGGTTTATCTTCACCCAAATCCGCTAGAATAGGTAGTGTAATTGGCATGATAGGTATGGCTATAGCACTTATAGCTACGTTTAATATACCTTCGTTTGCTCAAAAAACAGCTCTTATTATTACCATAGTTTTAGGTGGCGGTATTGGTGGTGTGATAGCTAAAAAAATACCAATGACTGCTATGCCACAGCTTGTTGCTGGCTTTCATTCATTAGTAGGTTTAGCTGCAGTATTAGTGGCTTTTGGAGCTTTAATTTCACCACAAAATTTTGGCATAGGTGAAAAAGGTGCGATACCAGTTGGGGCATTAATAGAAATGTCTTTGGGCGCGGCGATTGGTGCTCTTACATTTAGCGGTTCATTAATTGCTTTTGGTAAGCTGCAAGGATTGATTGGTGCTAGGCCAATGAAATTCTTTGGTCAGCAATATGTATGCCTTCTACTTAGTGTAATGCTAGTGGTATTAATATACTATTTTGCTAAGTATCAAAGTTTATCTATTTTTACGTTACTAGTACTTGCTTCTTTAATTGTTGGCGTGTTGCTTATTGTACCAATTGGTGGCGCAGATATGCCTGTTGTAGTGTCAATGCTTAACTCATATTCTGGATGGGCGGCTGCAGGTATTGGCTTTACGCTTGGTAATAGTTTACTCATTATTACGGGAGCTCTTGTCGGCGCAAGTGGTGCTATTTTAAGTCACATTATGTGTCGCGCTATGAATAGGTCCTTATTTAATGTGATTTTCGGAGCTTTCATGAAACAAAAAGACTCTGGATTAGTGCAAAATGAGGACGATAGAATTGCAAAAATTAGCAGCGCTGAAGATGCAGCTTTTATGCTTGAGAGGGCTGAATCGGTAATAATTGTGCCAGGTTATGGCATGGCTGTTGCTCAGTCTCAGCATGCAATAAAGGAATTAACTGAGATACTTAAGAAGGCTGGCGTAAAAGTGAGATTTGCAATTCATCCAGTAGCTGGAAGGATGCCTGGTCATATGAACGTTCTGTTGGCAGAAGCTAATATTGATTATGAAGATGTTTGTGAACTTGAAGAAATAAATGCTGATTTTAATTCAACCGATGTAACCCTTGTAATTGGTGCTAATGATGTGACTAATCCCGCTGCTAAATCTGATAAAGACAGTCCTATTTATGGTATGCCAGTCCTTGATGTTGGTTTGTCAAAGACTGTTTTGTTTATTAAGAGGTCAATGTCTTCTGGTTACGCTGGAATTCAGAACGAATTGTTTTTTCAAGACAATACATTGATGCTTTTTGGTGATGCAAAAAAAGTGGTGGAAGATATTGTTAAAGCTCTGGGACAATAAATAAAGGTTACATACATATGTTTATTGTCAAAGCGTTATCTTTAAATATGGCTAAAAAAATGGCAGATGCTGCTGAAAATATGGCTATAACACGTTCCTTGAAAATAGTTATTGCTATTATGGATAACCACGGTAATTTGAAATATTACCGTCGTATGGATAATAACTGTGTAGTTAGTGTTAGAATGGCTCCTCTTAAGGCTTTAACTTCTGCAAGCATGCCCATTTCTACTAAAGATCTAGCGCTTAAGAACGAAAAGCTTGCAAATCTTCCTTATCTTGGAGTGCCTGGGATAGTATTATTAGAAGGTGGTTTACCAATTATTACGAAAGATGGTGAACATATTGGATCAATTGGCATTAGTGGTGCTACGCCTGAATTGGATGGCATATGTGCTCAAGCGGCTATAGATGCTATAATCGATAATTTATAGATATTCAAGGGTGCGGTGAATATTTAAGGCTTACCTAGGGCACAGGAAATCACCTGGAATTAGATTCTTGATAACTTCAAATGATACTAAATGATTGTTATTAACTATTTTAGTTATTCAAGGCGAGTTGAGAGTTAATAGGGTATACGATAAATAAAAACTCTTGTTTTAAGGATTCTATTCTTTTAACCTAAAGATAAAATACCAAAAATAATATTAGGATGGATTCTGTACAAGTTTGGTGTCGAGTTATTCGAGGCCTTGAATGGATAGCAGCTGCTGAAGCATGGTTACTTCCGGAAGTTAGCAATATAAAAACTAGGCCCAGAGATCTTTTATTTTGTTGCGATAATAGCAGCTGTGCAAACCAGCTTAGATGTATAGATGATGCATATTTAGTATGGGGAGAAATAAGAGGAATAGGACATACCAGGCAAAGCTTAAGAAATTTGAAAGCTTCTTTATTTAGGCTTCATAATCTTCCTGTAGAGATTAATTCAAAAATAAAGAATCTTCGTGTAACAGCTAGTTTTTTAGGTAAGCGTAATTATTCCCGCTATGACTTGGAAGCAGCTGTAGGAGGGGTGCTGGCTAATAACCTGGGGTTACGCTTTATTGACAGTCGTAGCAAAGAAAACTTAAATGTTCTATGGGTTAGATTCCATTTACTAGAAGATAAAGGATTAATTGGTATTAGAATAACTGACTATCCCTGTCACCGACGTATTTGGCGTGTTCAAGGTATAGCTGGGGCACTTCATCCTCCTGTAGCGGCAGCAATAGCTTTATTGGCTGACCTTAAACCAGGTCAAACTGTAATAGATCCATTTGCTGGCAGCGGAACACTATTAATTGAAGCTGGATTACAATGCCCAGGTCTGAATTTGGTTGGTTGCGATACTTCGGAAGAAGCAATAGCAAGAGCTTACAAACAAGGAGAACTAGCACATATTCTGCTAAATTTAAATGTAGTAGATTCAAGTGCGGTTTTATTTCCCAATGCTGATAGGATTATTTCAAATCCACCTTGGGGCTTATCAACAACATTGAAAGGCCAGGTAACTAATAATAACCTTATAGAAGCTTTACTTGGCAACCTTAACCCGTTTGGACGTGGTGTATTTATTGCGAGCCAGAAGTTACAACTTCCTGGATTATTTAAGAAGGCTGGCTTCTTTCCTCTTCTTGTTCAAACGCTTAGGATATCTGGGCGACTTGCTGAATTGGTTGTCATAGGCTATGATTCATGTTTTTCTAGTCCCTCCGTCAAAACTCTCCCCGCCTGAATTAACAAGGGGTTTCATGTCATAAACAGCTTACAAAATCCATAAGAAAATGGTATAATTACCGCATAAAGCTTACGGATTTTAAAATTATGCCTATAGAAAATATTACTTTTCTCCAAAAACAAGAAAGGTTATTTGAAGAGAAATTATCTACAAAACTAAATCCTAAAAACAAGTTATATAAACTAAGGGATTTAGTAAATTGGTCTGAACTTGAAGCCAGAGCATTGCCTAACATTGAAATCAAGCAATTTGGTAGAAATAAGAAAGATCATAGAGTAATGCTAGCACTATCAATGCTTCAAGCTATGTACAACGGTTCTGATTCGTTTACGGAGGAAGAGCTAAAGGAAAATATTTATTGGCAATATTTTTGTGGTTATGAATATTTGCAGCAAGATCTTGATGTGTCTGAAG
>NZ_JARJFB010000068.1:0-9788 GCF_034554655.1 Candidatus Megaera venefica | reverse complement strand
CTTCAGACACATCAAGATCTTGCTGCAAATATTCATAACCACAAAAATATTGCCAATAAATATTTTCCTTTAGCTCTTCCTCCGTAAACGAATCAGAACCGTTGTACATAGCTTGAAGCATTGATAGTGCTAGCATTACTCTATGATCTTTCTTATTTCTACCAAATTGCTTGATTTCAATGTTAGGCAATGCTCTGGCTTCAAGTTCAGACCAATTTACTAAATCCCTTAGTTTATATAACTTGTTTTTAGGATTTAGTTTTGTAGATAATTTCTCTTCAAATAACCTTTCTTGTTTTTGGAGAAAAGTAATATTTTCTATAGGCATAATTTTAAAATCCGTAAGCTTTATGCGGTAATTATACCATTTTCTTATGGATTTTGTAAGCTGTTTATGACATGAAACCCCTTGTTAATTCAGGCGGGGAGAGTTTTGACGGAGGGACTATATACTTCTTGAGCCTGTTGATCTGCAGGAGATAAATGTGCAATTTTTTTACCACCAGAACGCATTCTTTTTATAAGAATAAACGCAACTACAGCACATATTACAAGAAGAATAATATTAAAACTAGAAGACATAAGCAGATAAACCTTTTTTGTATTATAACGCCAGCTTGGATAAGAGGCCTATGCAATTTTAGGCATTTTTTTAGCGAAAAATATACATTTTTTGATAAAATAGGTTACCCTATTTTGAGAAAAACGTGTTTTTTACAGCAAAAAAGTGACAAAGTGGCGCGTGTTCCGTTATTCAAACTGATGTTAAAGGCTAAATTTACAACTAGTGACTTTGCTGAATCTATAAAAAAACAAACACTTACTATGAATGGAAAATTGTTGTGATTGAGATACTTCTGATGTCAACTACTTAAACCAATCGAAATATTGATTATCCCTAGTTGAGTTTAAAATTAGACCATTGTATCGAAATAAAATCAAAAAAATTCACATGTACCATTCAAAAATGAAATAATATTACATGCTCATATTCATGACTCTATCAAAGGCTTCAAGAAATTTATCACGGACTTTAACCGTACTATCCATAATATTTTTAGCTTCAGTTGTAGCTGTTAATAAATCAATTAGCGACGCCTGACCAACAAGAGACTTTCTGGCGACATTCTCTTGCTTTGACACAGAAGAGCGCAAAGCATTAGTGGCACTACCAATAACTCCACTAATGTTTCCACTACTTGCAACAGCGTAATAATTTACTCCTGAACTTCTTGCACCTTGAATATGACTTAGAATTTGCGCAGGAGTCATTTTAGAAAAACTATTAAACTGGTTATCCACCATTTGGTGGAAACTAGCTGCCTTATTCACTGACGCTTCTGAAAACTCAACCTTTGGTCGCTCTTGAATCTGCGAATAACTTTGCTGTGCTAATAATCCAATACTATCAATTGCCATAATTACCTGCCTATCGCTTCTACTGTCTTTTGCATTAAAGAATTACTCACCTCTATAACGCTCAAATTTGCTTCATAGCTGCGCTGAGCTTCACTAGCATCGGCACGCTCGATTTCTCTTGTAACATTAGGATATTTTACTAACCCTTCTTCATTTGCTGCTGGATGGTATGGATCATACTTAACAATAAATTCTGAGTTATCTACATCTACTTTTTTCGTTCTTATAACATTCGTCCGAAGTTTTTTATCATATTTGTTTTCAGGAAAAATAACTTTACGTCGGTACGCATCTGCACCAGGCGTGGCACCGGTAGAATCTTGATTAGCTAAATTCTCTGCAGCTATCTTAAGCCTTTCTGCTTGAAATTTACTTCCATGGGCTGCAATTTCTACTGCCTGCTTCAAATTATCAGCAAAAGTTTGTATAGCACCAGATACTGCAACCATAAACACTACTATTAGTAAAAAATATCTTTTCATAATCTTTTATATTACTTACTTAACACCGATGAAAACAAGGAATTTGTAGTTGCATAACCTTTCACAGCCGCTGCGTAATCAGTTTTGTTTTGAGAAAGCTTGGTCATCTGTTGCCTTAATGAAACATTATTACCATTTTTCTTTATCTCATCTGGATCTTTAAGTTTTTGGCTGGTGAATTTTCCTTCCTTACTTTTTGAACCGGCCATATGCCTTTCTGAAGTAATTTTCATCTGAACATTATGGGTAGTTTTTCCTTCCCCAGAAAGCTCGTCAAGACTCTCTGGCATAGAAACTTCATCAGCTTTATAACCAGGAGTATTAATGTTAGCAAGATTTTGTGACAAAACCTTATTTCGGTAAGCACTAATTTCTAGATATGACTTAAATAAATCTTTAGTTTGGTGCTGCTTAGCTGCCTTTTGTTCTGGCCTTAACAATGCCATACGCTGCCCGCTCTCTGCAAATGCATGGCTTGCAATCATTATAATTAATACAGTTAACAGTCTTTTCATAGAATTAAATACCAAACTGCTGAATAATTGTTAAACTTTATCTTAACCTAAAACGTTTAATTTCTCAAACCCTTTTTAGTATTTTGCGATAAAAATTATACCCAATTATTGTTACAAAAATATACACAATATACTTCGTTTATTCTATTAATTTCAGATTCCCATTGATATAAAGTGATATATGGTGTAGCTAGTAGAATTACATGGCAATAAAATTGACAAATATTATGCAGCCCAGCGCTCAATTTCTAGGCGAATATTTACCAATTGTTGTTTTCTTCGGAATAGCAACAGTACTATCTGTCGTAGTCGTAATCTTACCAAAAATCTTAGCCACTGAAAAACCAAGCAAAGATAAGCTCTCAAGCTACGAATGCGGGTTTGATGCGTTTGACGATGCTAGAGGAAAATTTGATATCCGTTTTTACTTAGTTGCCATATTATTCATTATTTTTGATCTCGAAGTAGCGTTCTTAATACCATGGGCAATTAATTTAAAAGCTATTGGTCAATTTGGCTTCTGGTCAATGATGGTTTTTTTATTGGTATTAACGGTTGGTTTTGTTTACGAATGGAAAAAAGGCGCCCTTGAGTGGGAATAGTGATTATTTAGTTGAATCAGTGTGTATTTATGAAAAAAGAGTTGATTAATCAAGATAGCTTCTTCGAACAAGAATTATCAGATCGTGGTTATGTATTAACTAAGGTTGATGATTTGATTGGTTGGGCAAGATCAAACTCCCTTTGGCCAATGACGTTCGGCCTTGCTTGCTGCGCTGTGGAAATGATGCAAGCAGCTGCCAGTAGGTATGATATGGATAGATTTGGCTTTTTGTTTAGACCTAGCCCAAGACAAGCAGATTTAATGATTGTAGCCGGGACCCTTACTAACAAAATGGCACCAGCGATGCGAAGGGTTTATGATCAAATGGCCGATCCAAAATATGTCATTTCGATGGGTAGCTGCGCTAATGGAGGCGGGTATTATCATTATTCATATTCTGTAGTCAGGGGCTGCGATAGAATAGTTCCCGTAGACGTCTATGTTCCTGGATGCCCTCCAACAGCAGAGGCTTTAATTTACGGACTAATGCAGTTACAACGCAAAATCAAAAGAACAAGCAAATTTAAGGGTTAAGAATATGGATTTTTTGCATATTATCGATAAATTTGCCAATGATAATAATCTTCATCTCGCGCCAATTAGTATCAAAGAATTTGCTGCCTATAAAATTAGTCAAAATGATCTTCTCGCAATACTAAAGTTTACAAAAGAGCATAAAGACTTGCGCTTTACAATACTTACAGACTTATTTGCCGCAGATTTTCCAGAACGCCAAGAACGTTTCGAAGTTGTGTATAGTCTCCTTAGCCTGAAATTAAATAAAAGATTATTGTTTAAAATTGATGTTGAGGAGAATCAGACAGCACCTTCTGTTACAACTATTTTTAGTGCCGCTTGTTGGTATGAAAGAGAA
The DNA here is from genome assembly GCF_034554655.1 of Candidatus Megaera venefica. NCBI lineage: Bacteria > Pseudomonadati > Pseudomonadota > Alphaproteobacteria > Rickettsiales > Rickettsiaceae > Candidatus Megaera > Candidatus Megaera venefica. The sequence goes on along the minus strand of NZ_JARJFB010000068.1, from coordinate 5,894 downwards.
GTGTTTGATATGTATGGCATCGAGTTTGAGGGGTGCCCAGATATGCGCCGTATTCTTACTGATTACGGCTTTGTTGGACATCCATTGCGTAAAGATTTTCCACTAACAGGTCATGTACAAGTACGATATGATGAAAAACTTGAAAAAGTCATTTACGAGCCAGTGCTACTTGAGCAAGAATTTAGAAATTTTGACTTTTCTTCTCCGTGGCAAGGCAAAGAAGGACTAAAACTTCCCGGTGATGAGAAAGCAACAAAATAAGTACACATTTGGAACGTTATGATAAAGAATAAAAAAGAAACTAATCTTTCCTCAAAACTCGCTACAAAAGAACCTAGGCTAGGAACCCATGGTAATACGCGTAAAGATCAAAGCGCCAAAAAAGCGTCAACATCTATACCTCTGGAATTAGAGTTTCAAAAGAAGACGACTACTATTAACTTTGGTCCACAACATCCAGCAGCTCATGGAGTCCTACGGTTGATCTTAGAGATGGATGGAGAAGTAATTAATAAATCTGATCCACATATTGGCCTTTTGCATCGCGGTACTGAAAAATTAATTGAACATAAAACCTATGCTCAAGCAGTACCCTATTTTGACCGACTTGATTACGTATCTCCTATGTGCCAAGAACATGCTTATGCTCTGGCTGTAGAACAACTTGTTGGTTGCGAAGTACCGATACGTGCGCAGTACATTCGCGTTTTGTTTTCTGAGCTTACCAGAATACTTAACCATACAATGAATATAGGTACTCAGGCTGTTGATCTCGGAGCAACTACTCCTCTTTTGTGGCTATTCGAGGAACGTGAAAAAATCATGGAATTTTATGAAAGAGTATCTGGCTCGCGTATGCACTCAAACTATTTTAGACCAGGAGGAGTAGCATCAGATTTACCAGACGGCCTCTTAGAAGATATAGCAACTTTCAACGGACAGTTTTTAAGTGTTCTAGCAGATACCGAAACTTTGCTAACAAATAACAGAATATGGAAACAAAGACTAGTTGGCATAGGCGTTGTAAGCCAAAAACAAGCAATGGATTGGGGGTTTTCTGGACCAATGCTAAGGGGGTCCGGGATAGAGTGGGATTTGCGCAAAAGCAATCCTTATGAAGTATATGATAAGATGGATTTTGATGTGCCAATTGGAAGAAATGGAGATTGTTATGATCGCTATTTGGTACGAGTTGAAGAAATGTACCAGTCCGTAAAAATTATTGATCAATGCATTAAAGCTATGCCAAAAGGCGAAGTACATTCCATTGATGCCAAAATGATTCCGCCAAAACGAAGCCATATGAAAGAGTCAATGGAGGCTATGATTCATCACTTTAAGCTATATACCGAAGGATATAATGTGCCAGCAGGCGAAGCTTACGGTGTAGTTGAAGCGCCTAAGGGTGAATTTGGTGTATATTTATACTCCGATGGTACAAACAAACCTTATCGATGCAGAATAAAAGCCCCTGGGTTTGCTCACCTACAAGGACTTGATTTTATGACGCGTGGTCATCTAATGGCAGATGTAGTATCAGTTATTTCTAGTCTTGATGTTGTATTTGGAGAAATAGATAGATGAGTAAAAAACAAGAAATATTTATCTTCAGCAAAGACAGTATAGCCAAAGCCGAAGAGATTATAGCTAAATATCCAGCTGGTCGCCAAAGAAGTGCTATGTTACCCTTGCTTGAATTAGCCCAAAGACAGAATGGTGGATGGTTATCTACCGCAGCAATTGAACACGTAGCAACATATCTGTCAGAACCATTTATGCGAGCTTATGAAGTTGCAACCTTTTATACGATGTTTAATCTAAAACCCGTTGGCAAATACCATATTCAACTATGCGGAACAACGCCTTGTTGGCTAATCGGTTCTGACGAAGTGATGAAAGCCTGCGAGCAACACGCTAAGACAAAATGCGGTGAGATGTCCGAGGATGGTCTCTTTACGATTTCAGAGGTTGAATGTCTTGGCGCTTGCCGGAATGGTCCTGTAATACAAATTAATGATGATTTCTATGAAGACCTGAATGCAGAAAAAGTTGCTGAGATAATTGAATCTTTGAGGAAAAAGAAAAAAGCGTAATTAAGAATTTATGCTATAATACGAATGGGTCATACTAAGTAAAAAGTCATCCCGGACCTGGTCCGGGATCTCATGAGATCCTGAAACGAGTTCAGGATGACTATGTATAAATGTATCAGCACTCAGTTTAAACAACTATAATCATCAGGAAACAAGTGAAAAAATTGTTGATTTTACTATTTACCATTACTCCACTAGTTACCATGGCTGACTATATTAGCAATGGTTTTTTTATAGTTGATAAACATCTAGATTTTGATAAAACAATCCGTTCTGGCAAATGTCATGGAACAGTGCCGTATCCAAAACTCACAAACGAGGATGAAGAGCTTTTCATGAAAATTAATGATGAAATTCATGATTTTGTAGAACTCTACAGTATTTGTAACAGTGGGGAAAGAAACCACTTTTCAGTAAGTTATGATGTACCAAATTCAGGAACAAAAGATTTTTTCAGTGTTCTCTGGCTTACCAAAAAAGATGATAAGTTGTGGCGCATTGACGTATTAAACTTTAATGCCGAAACTGGCTCTCTATTGGATACAGACGATGTATTCAACATTCATAGTAATAATCTATTTAGCGAATTAGTAAAACTCTCAGAAGGCCACTTGAGTTCAAATTGCAGCTGGGAGCAATTTTTGGAAAAAATTGAAAAAAGAGATATCCAATTTTACATCAAGAATGATGACTGGTATCTTGTGTTCAACTCAAGTGAAGCACTTAATAAAGTCGTAGAGATAAAAATTCCTCAATATTTTTTGATACAAAGAGACGATCATGATAACGAATAAAGATAAAATTTTTACCAATATTGACGGTAGCAAGGCCGCTAGCCTTAGTGCTGCAAAAAAGCGCGGTGATTGGGATAAAACAAAATCACTAATTCATAATGGACGCGACTGGATCATTGAACAAGTAAAATCATCTGGCCTACGTGGGCGTGGAGGAGCCGGTTTTTCAACTGGTATGAAATGGTCTTTTATGCCAAAAGATAACCCAAGACCTTCATATCTAGTCGTCAATGCAGACGAGTCCGAACCAGGGACCTGTAAAGATCGTGATATTTTACGATATGAGCCCCATAAATTGATTGAAGGATGCGTTATTGCGTCTGTTGGGATTGGCGCACACACTTGTTATATATATATACGCGGAGAGTTTTATAATGAGGCCGTTATACTTCAAAAAGCAATAGATGAAGCTTACGATGCCAAATTAATTGGTAAAAATGCTTGTGGATCTGGTTACGATATTGACGTATACTTGCACCGAGGAGCTGGAGCCTATATTTGTGGCGAAGAAACAGCTTTGCTGGAAAGTTTAGAGGGTAAGAAAGGTCAACCAAGACTAAAGCCACCATTCCCTGCTGGCGCCGGCTTATATGGCTGCCCTACAACTATTAATAATGTTGAATCTATTGCGGTTGTTCCAACAATATTACGCCGCGGTGCAGCCTGGTTTGCTGGCCTTGGAAAACCAAATAATACTGGCACTAAGTTATTTTGCATCTCCGGTCATGTTAATAAACCGTGTAATGTTGAAGAAGAAATGGGCATACCTCTTAGAGAGCTTATTGAAAAACACGCTGGTGGCATACGTGGTGGGTGGGATAATTTAAAGGCAATAATTCCTGGTGGTTCTTCTGTACCGATGATTCCAAAAGATATATGTGAAACTGTCACCATGGACTTTGATTCTCTGCGCAGTGTCGGCTCTGGCCTCGGTACTGGCGGACTAATTGTCATGGATCAATCAACTGACATTATCTATGCCATTGCTCGCTTAAGCAAATTCTACATGCACGAATCATGTGGACAGTGCACCCCGTGTCGCGAAGGAACCGGATGGATGTGGCGAGTAATGATGCGTTTAGTTCGCGGGCAAGCAAGAGAAGAAGAAATCGATGAACTGCTAGACGTGACAAAACAAGTTGAGGGACACACTATATGTGCACTTGGTGATGCTGCTGCTTGGCCAATACAAGGCTTGATTAAGCATTTTCGCCATGAAATTGTAGATAGAATTCGAACCGCAAAATCATGAATTTTATCTTCTCTTTCTTAAATAATAAAAAACTAGCGAAAATATTAGCATTTTTCGTTGCAGCTCTTATTTTACTCATTACTTCACTCGTTGTTATAAAAAATAACAACCGACCTAAAATATTAATTAAGAAAGAAAGCAACTTTGGACCTGTATGGATATTTGAGGAAACCGGCCAAAAATGCATGACTTTTATCGAACCACCAACACCAATAGTACAAAGCTGCGCCTTAACCGAAAATCCTAAAATAGTTCTTCATGGCTATGTGAAACTATTCCTTAGTACTTTATTCTTTAATGATAACCCACAAAAAATATTAGTAATTGGCCTAGGGGGAGCGAGCGCTCAGAATGCATTAAATATATTGACTCCAACAGCTCAAATCGATACAGTTGAGATCAATGCTGTATTACCTAAAATTGTTGATCAATATTTTGGTTATAAAGAAGATTATCGTAATAAAATATTTATAGAAGACGGCGCGATATTTGCAAAAGAATCTGCAACAGATATCTATGACATTATTCTCATTGACGCATTTAACGCTGATTATATACCGCCACAACTTTTAACTGATGAATTTATGCAAGACATCAAAAAGATGTTGACACCAAAAGGCATTGTGGCAATCAACACTTTCACTGTCAGCAAAACCTATGATCTTGAATCTGACCTATTCAAGCGTAACTTCGGTAAGTATTATAATTTGATTTTCAACACATCACGAATCATGATAGCCACAAAAAATGAGCTTCCAACTTTGCCAGAGATAGTAGCTAAGTCAATTTTATGGCGATACAGATTTGTTGAAGTTGGCGTTGACCAGAATGCAATATTGGGATTGTACCAAAGTCCAAATTAAGAATAGCACAAATGATATAACTATTCATGTTGAGAATGTTATAATAGATCCAATCCCTGAATATCCTTACTAAACAGAATACGAGACCACATATATTAAATGAAAGAAAAAATAAAACTTAGTATAATAATACAAACCTATAATCATGAAAAATATATTGCCCAAGCATTAGAATCAGTTTTAATGCAAAAAGTAGATTTTGACTATGAACTAATAGTTTGCGAAGATTGCTCTACTGATAAAACCAGAGACGTAATTTTACGATACGCAGATAAGTTCAAAAACATAAAACTATGCTTTAATAAAAAAAATTATGGAGTACTGTTTACTTTTATGATGTCTAAATATAATTGTACCGATACAAAATATATTGCCATTTTTGAAGGTGATGATTATTGGACTGATCCAAATAAATTACAGCAGCAAGTTGATTTCTTAGATAAAAATGAGGGTTTTGTGGGATGTTCACATGACACGGAGATGCTTTATGAAAAGGAGAAGCGAAGAGTCAGAATGAATGAAAATAAAGTTGTAAAACCCGTTAATGTAATTGCTGATATTATTGAAGGGAAATTTTATGCCCATACATCTTCTTATGTTTGGCGGAATATATTCAAAGAAGGATATCCTAAAGAAATGTGCTATAATCAGACTCTCACGGGCGACTGGTTCTTATCGATGCTCTATGCTAAACATGGCAAAATTAAATATATAGATAGAGTAATGTCTTGTTACCGATTAACAGGAGAAGGGTTATGGTCAAAATTATCAGAATCAGAACAAAGTTTTGGTATATTTAGAGCAAAATATATATATAATAAATTGTTGAATCATGAGCATAGATTTGCTACATTGTACGAAGACTGTAGTTGGTTTTTATTCAAGCAAAGTG
>NZ_JARJFB010000067.1:0-9817 GCF_034554655.1 Candidatus Megaera venefica | reverse complement strand
GCGGATATAGCTTCATTATTCTTATTATTGATAGTGTTTTTAGTCATATTTTATTCCTCTTAGTTATATTAATTGATTATATAACCTATAAGGAATTTACACACTTAGATGGACAGACCCACAATTGCGGCTTCAAGTATTGTTTGGTTTTTATTCTCGATTTCAATTATATTAAAAAATGTATCTTTATCCTTTTCTTTATCCTTATTTAAACTACTACATGTTAGTATTTCTTCTATCAACACATCAGATTCATTTAAAAATGGATTACTATAATTCACCGAATCTACAGACTTGGAAAGTGTAATTTGTACTTCTTTCACCTTACTCTCACCAGTTATTATCCCGCATGTTAAATCTTTAATACTCATCTTTTCAGAATATTTTTCAACACGTCGTTGGTAATAGTACTCAACATCTTCATTAAAAAAGCTTCCACCTTTTTTTATCAACTCTTTTATTATTAATGGATTAGTATCAGCTGTTTTAAGCGCAAGCTCTAGTGGTGTACAGTCTGTGTAAGAAATAGCATTTGGGTCTGCACCATAGGTAAGTAATGCTCCTACAACAGCTAAACTATTAGTATAAACTGCGCTATGCAATGGAGTGAATCCATCTGCTAATCGAGATTGGTTTACTATAGTTGGATCTTGTGTAATTAAATTTTTTAACCCCACGCAATCGAGGCTTCTAACAACAGAGAATATCTTTGGTTCGTTTGTATGGTACTGGATTTTCATTTTCTACCTCTCCTATTAATTAATTAAGAGTTATAGTAATTCATAAGTACACGTAGGCTAGACACGAAGGATACGAGTATATACAACTATAGAGAGGAGGACATGGGAATAAGAATTAAATCGTTACAACACCATCAGCCTAAAACAGGCTACAACCCATAAATTACTATATGTATAAACTTGTGTATAACTTTATTATCTACCCAAATTCACCAAGTAGTCAATAGTTTTGTTTACAAAGATTAAGTTGCAACCGATATTATTAAACAAATATAAATATTTATAAATGAATATTTTAAAAACATGCCCTGAATCAAATAATATTAAATGTAGTGATTGGTGTAGAATCTTGAGTTATCATACATTCTGTGATCAGATAACTTATGATGTTCCAGGAAATCATGGGTCAATAGGGTGACTAGTGTTAAATCGTAGCCTTACATCTTACCTATGATCAGCCTCACCATATCTTAAAACTACTAATTCAAAAATATTCTAAAAAACTAACAACTGATTTTTCTAAACCAATTTCTTATGCCTATATTTTGGATTCTTTGTATCTTCACCTACTATATTAATCATGTAATTATGATAATCTTCATAATTACCCTCAAACCAAGTAGCGCTTCCATCTTTATCATAAGAAATTATATGGGTGGCAATTCTGTCTAGGAACCAGCGATCGTGGCTAATTACAAATACACAGCCAGCAAAGTCAAGTATCGCATCCTCAAGAGCTCTTAGAGTATCCACGTCCAAATCATTGGACGGTTCATCAAGTAAAATAACATTAGCCCCTTCCTTAAGCAATTTTGCCAGATGCACCCTATTACGTTCACCACCAGAGAGTTGGCCAACTTTCTTTTGTTGCTGCGCTCCTTTGAAATTAAATGCTGAGCAATAGGCTCTACTTTTAATGGATGTTTCGCCAAGTTCAAGAACTTCGAGTCCTTCAGAAATTTCTTCCCAAACATTTTTATTATCGTCTAAATGATCACGAGACTGGTCCACATAACCAAGCTTAACTGTATCACCAATGTTAACTCTACCAGAGTCTGGCTTTAGCTTACCAGTAATCATATTAAACAATGTCGACTTACCAGCACCATTAGGTCCAACAATTCCTACAATAGCACCACGTGGGACACGGAAATTAAAATCTGTTAATAACGCTCTATCACCAAACTTCTTAGATAAATTCTCAACTTCAATCACCAAATCTCCAAGCCTTGGGCCATTTGGAATAATTATCTGCGCAGTACCATTACTAGCATCGCGCTTCTTGTTAAGTAACTCTTGATATGCATTAATCCTTGCTTTACTCTTAGCTTGCCGAGCTTTTGGTGATTGTTGCACCCACTCAAGCTCTCGTTTAAGCTGCTTGGAACGATCACCTTCTTCTTTTTCCTCAAGTGATAATTTCTCCTGTTTTTGCTTTAACCAAGCAGAATAATTCGAATGCCATGGTACACACTTTCCATGATCAATTTCCAAAATCCACTCTGCAACATTATCCAGAAAATAACGATCGTGAGTAATTGCAACAACGGTTCCTTTATAATCCTTCAAGAAATTTTCAAGCCAAGATACTGATTCAGCGTCCAGATGGTTCGTTGGCTCATCCAGTAACAACATCCCCGGCCTTTCTAAAAGCAACTTACAAAGCGCAACTCTTCTTTTTTCTCCACCAGAAATCTTTGTAACATCAGCATCTTTTGGCGGACAACGAAGGGCACTCATTGCCATTTCCACTTCCCTTTCAATACTCCAACCATCACAAGCGTCTATTTTCTCTTGCAAATCAGCCTGTCTGATCAGAAGATCATTCATCTCATCATCCGTCATTTCTTCGGCAAATTTAGAACTTACTTCATTAAATTCATCAATTAGAGCTTTTTTTTCTGCTAGCCCATCCATAATGTTTTCAAACACATTTTTACTTGTATCCAAATGAGGTTCCTGCGATAAATGCCCGATTTTTACCCCATCAGCAACAAAAGCTTCTCCCTCATATTCTTTATCTAAACCAGCCATTATTTTCAACAATGTCGACTTACCAGCACCGTTATGGCCTATTATACCTATTTTAGCTCCAGGCAAAAAAGATAGCCAAGTTTCTTTGAGGATCTGCTTACCATTAATTGACTTACTCAAGCCTTTCATTACATATACGTACTGATACGACATTATCTTTCCTTATAAATTAAATTAAATTTTCATCCCGGATTTTTCCCAGTCTTGATTAAACTTCTCAAGCCCCTTACTGGTAAGGTCATGTTCAACTAACTGAGAAAGTATTTTAGCTGGGATAGTAACAACATCTGCTCCGCATAATGCGGCCTCGAATACATGTTCTGTGGTTCTTATAGATGCTGCAAGTATTTTAGTTTTAAAGTCATAATTGTTATAAATATTTCGGATGTCAGCAATTAGTTGCATTCCATCTTCACCAATATCTTCAAGCCTACCAATAAAAGGGGAAATATAAGTGGCCCCATTTTTTGCAGCTAATAATGCTTGGTTTGGAGAAAAACATAAAGTCATATTTACCTTATTACCACCATCTCGAAAATATTTACAGGCTTTAAGCCCATCCCAAGTCATAGGAAGCTTTACTACAATATTAGGAGCGACCTCTAATATTTTATTCCCTTCTTTTACCATTTCTTCGAAATCATTTGAGGCAACTTCAACACTAACATCACCTTTAACTATCTTACAAATTGAATTGATCGTCTCATAAAAATCCATCTTAGAATTCGACATTAGCGAAGGGTTTGTTGTTATACCGTCAACAATATTATACATATGATATTTCTTAATCTCAGTAAGATCAACACTGTCTAAAAATATTTCCATAATTAATTAAGCCTAGTTAAAATTAAGTCAAGTTCTTCCAAATTACTATAATGAAAGCTTATTCTACCGCCATTCCAAGAATTTTCAACAACTACTTTCACCCCAAATTTCTCGCTCAAAGATTGGCCAAGCATGACCAAATCATCGTCAACAACTTTATCTTTTCCTTTAATATAAGAATTATCAGTTTTGTCCTTCCTTTTTCTATTGCTTACTAACTCTTCTACTTGTCTCACATTCAGGTCATTAGCTAGTATCTTAGCTGCTATTTCTTCAGCGTTTTCAAGCCCTATTAAACATCTAGCGTGGCCCATACTTAACTGACCATTATTAATCATAAATTTTATTGACTCTGGTAATTGGTTTAGCCTTAATAAATTTGCAACATGGCTTCGACTTTTGCCAACAACAACCGCTAGCTCACCTTGGCTATAACCATATTCATTAATAAGTTTTTGAAAACCTTCCGCTTCTTCAATAGCACTTAATTCCTGGCGTTGTATGTTCTCAATTAAAGCTATTTCTAAAATTTCTTTTTCAGTTAAATCCTTTATTATAACAGGAATCTGCCTTAATCCCGCAATCTTACAAGCCCTAAATCTTCTTTCACCAGCAATTATCTTATATTTACCAGTGGAACTCTTATTTACTATAATTGGCTGTACTAATCCATGACTAATAATCGAATCAGTAAGCTCTTTTATTTTCTCTTCATCAAAGTATTTTCTTGGCTGATCCTGATTGGCCTCAATTAAATCAAGATCAATATTGTTGCTAGAAGCAGCTATCTCAATTGGAATTATTTCCTCATTAAGCAAAGAAGATAAACCTCTTCCTAACGCTCTATTTCTCATAATGAATCCTTCGTGTTTATTTTAGTTTACGCTGATACTACTTGGCGAATACCTTGCTTTTCTCTAGCCATCATTTCTTTTGCTAAATTAATATAAGCTTGAGATCCAGAGCATTTATAATCATATATTATCGCCGCTTTCCCATGAGAAGGAGCTTCTGAAACTCTTACATTTCGTGGAATAGTTGTATTGAATACTATGCGTCCAAGACAGGATCTCACATCACGTTCCACCTGCTCCGTTAGTCTATTCCTCTTGTCATACATAGTAAATAACACTCCGCCAATTTTGATATCCGGGTTCAATCTTTTTTCTACAATCTCGATAGTTTTAAGTAAGTGACTTAAACCCTCAAGAGAATAAAATTCGCAGAGCATAGGAATAACAACTTCATGGCAGGCCACAAGAGCGTTTAAGGTCAGTAAATTTAATGATGGGGGGCAATCAATAATAATATAATCAAACCTATCCCGAACTGATTCCAAGCAATTTTTTAAAACCATTTCTCTATCAATCCTATTTATCAAATCTATTTCAACCGCAGCCAGGTTAGTATTTGACGTAATAATCGATAATTTAGGAATTTCTGTATCAAGAATTGCCTTTTCAATAGTTTCAAGTCCACAAAAAACATGATAAGTGGTAATTTTCCTTCCTTCTTGCCTTATACCAAGACCGCTACTACTATTGCCTTGTGAATCAAGATCTATAAGTAGAACTCTTTTATTCATAACAGCAATAATCGTAGCCAGATTTACAGCAGTTGTAGTTTTACCTACTCCACCTTTTTGATTAACAATAGCTACAATTTTAGCGCTCATGTGTGTGTGGCTTTAAATTAGTGATTTCAAGAATTTTTCCTTCGATGGAAGTGATGCTATCATGAATTTTAACTTTAAACAACCAGTGTTTTCTAGCTTGAATTATTTCGTCTTCATATGTTTTTCCTTTAAGTAAAAGAAATTTTTCTTTCACTTCTATACTCCTGCAGTAATTAAATATAGAACCTAAATCTGCGAAAGCCCTAGAAATTACTACATCATAAGAACCAGCAGGTAAAGTTTCCGCTCTGCTATTCTTTATCTCAATCAATTCAGGGGATATTTTTGAAGCTTGTAACAAAAATGCTGCTTTTCTTTCGTCACTCTCAACCAACACCATTTTTTTTATGCCACAAATTGATAAAACAACCCCTGGTAACCCAGCGCCAGAACCTAGGTCTAAAACTGATATATCTCTTTTTTCAATGTAATTTAATAATTGTATAGAATCTAATATATGTCTTCGCTCTATGTCTTTAATACTGTTTGAGGACACTAGATTTATTGCTTTATTCCACTTAATTAATAAGTCAATATACTGTCGTAACTTATCCTTGTTTTCACGTGAAACAACCTCAACATCCAACATAATTTGTCTTTAGGTAAATTAGTACTGCTGTCAATGCAGCAGGGGTAACTCCAGAAATTCTACGGGCGGCCCCCAAGGTAGAAGGTTTATGGAAGGAGAGTTTTTCTCTAATTTCATTCGATAGACTATGAATAGATAAATAATCAAGATTTTCTGGAATTTTATAATTCTCTTCATCTTTAAACAATTTAATATCCATATCCTGTCTCTTTAAATATGATGAATATTTTGATTCAATATACATATAATTTAGAGCCTTCAAATCTAAATTACCGATTTCTGGGAATATTTTTTTTGTTTCTTCTATACCAAAATTTGGTAGACCAAGAACTTGATAGGCCGTCCTTTTTGAGCCATCCTGAGATACACTTACACCAAGGTTTGTCAATTGGCTAGTCGTTATTGTTCTTGCATTCAGCACATTTCTTGCTTGCTCTAAAGTTTCCAGTTTTAACTCAAAGGCACTACAACGTTGAGGAGAAATAACCCCATACTCAATTCCCTTAGGAGTAAGCCTAAGGTCGGCATTATCAGCTCTAAGAGATAGCCTATACTCAGACCTAGACGTAAACATTCTATAAGGTTCAGTAGTGCCAAAATTAATCAAATCATCAATCATGACGCCAATATATGCATCAGCCCTGGTAAGAACAAATTCCCCCTTATTAAAACACGATAAAGCAGCATTAATTCCAGCCACAAGTCCCTGAGCGCCGGCCTCTTCGTAGCCAGTAGTGCCATTTATTTGACCCGCTAAGAACAACCCTTTTACTCTTTTTGTTTCAAGTGTATGTTTTAATTCTCTAGGGTCTACAAAATCATATTCAATAGCATATCCTGGTCTTAAAATCTTAACGCTTTCTAAACCTATAATAGTTCTAATAAAATCTTCCTGAACGTCTTCTGGTAAGGATGTGGATATTCCGTTAGGATATACCGTATTGTCATTCAACCCTTCTGGTTCCAAAAAAATTTGATGACTTTCTTTAGAACTGAACCTAACTATTTTATCTTCAATTGAAGGGCAATACCTCGGTCCTATACCTGTTATTTGGCCCGAATACATTGCAGACTTATTAAGATTAGCTCTTATTATATCGTGCGTTTTTTGAGTTGTTTTCGTAATAAAGCAATCAATTTGGGGAACAATAACTTTATCTGTCATTTCTGAAAACGGACGAGGCACAACATCCCCAGGTTGCCTCTCAATCCGAGAGTAATCGATTGTTGTTCCATCTATTCGAGCTGGGGTGCCGGTCTTTAACCTTCCAACTGCAAAATTTAGATTTTTAAGGGTATTTGACAAACCGTATGATGGCGCCTCGCCAACCCTACCCGCAGGAATTGTTTTATCCCCAATATGAATCATACCGGATAAAAAAGTACCCGTCGTAAGTACTACACTATTACATTCAATAATACCATGGGCTTTAGTGACAACTGACTGAATGCTGTTATCTATTATTTCCAAATCTTCAACCGAATCATATAATATAGTTAGGTTAGGATAAGTTGATAACTCTGAAGCCATCTCCACTTTATATAAGGCTCTGTCCGCCTGCGCTCTTGGTCCCCAAACCGCAGGTCCTTTACTTTCGTTCAGCATTTTATAATGTATACCAGCCTTATCTATAACCCTTCCCATAAGACCATCTAAAGCATCCACTTCTTTAACCAAAATTCCTTTAGCCACACCACCTATAGCTGGATTACAGGACATTTCACCTAAATTATCTCGCTTAAGCGTAATCAGAAGCGTATCAGCACCAGAACGAGCCGATGCCGCTGCCGCCTCAGCTCCAGCATGGCCACCTCCGATAATTACTACATCATATTTTTTTTTCACGTGAAACTGATTGCTCATTAGTTAAGATAAAGTTATTTTATTCAACTGTTAATGTGCAGAACTTTGCCCATGATACAGGTCAGGTCGGCCAATATAAGTAAATTGATTATATTATGCGCTAAGAATAAAGTCAAAGAACCCATAAAGAGAGGCGAATAACAAACAAAATAACCCAGCCACTAATCAACCTAACTTTAAAGAATTGGTTTTACTCAACAATTTCTTCTTTGGAAAAAAAGAAGTTAATTTCTTTTTTGGCGCTATCAAGACTATCAGATCCATGAATACTGTTTGCTTCAATATCTACAGCAAAATCTTTTCTAATAGTACCAGTTTTTGCCTCTGAAGGATTAGTAGCTCCCATTATTTCTCTATTTTTCATTACAGCACCTTCTCCTTTAAGAACCTGAAGAACTACTGGACCAGAAGTAATGTAAGTAATTAAACTAGCAAAAAATGGCCTTTCTTTATGTTCAGCATAAAATTCTTTAGCTTGCGACTCCTGCAATCTAACCATTTTTTGAGCAACAATTTTGAGACCAGCATTTTCCAGATAAGAATTAATTTTACCAATCAAGTTTCTTTTTGTAGCATCTGGTTTAATAATAGAAAAAGTATATTCAGTCGTCATATATAAACCTTTGTTAATTTTTTATTGATAGTGTACTTATAAAGATTTTAAGTGTTTTTATCAAGCAATTTTTCAAACATCATTAATGGTACACTACATATATTAAGTTTTTTTCTTCCAAGTGGTTGAACCATCTGCCTTATCTTCAATAACTATATCACTATTTAATAGCTTATTTCTTATACTATCAGCAAGTGGCCAGTTTTTTGCTTCCTTAGCTAGCTTTCTCTCTTTTATTAGTTTTTCTACTTTGTCTGAATCTACATGAGAGTAAAACCATTCTTTACACGAGGCATTCATTAGTCCAATAAAACGAGCACAGCTAAGCAATTTTGAGGCATATTCAATCTTTATGTCATCAGTTTTTGACAAATAGATTTCCTTTGCATAATCATTGATAATCTTTATTGCCTTGTGGGTATTCATATCTTCAAACAAGGCACTCATAAATTCAGCAGATATTTGACTTTCATTACACTTGGTTTTCGCTTCTATGGGCTCTATGGCTCTATACCAATAGGTGATCATTTGATTTGCATCATTTATAGCTTTATCATTGTAGTCTAAAGGCTTACGATAATGATTACCCAGCAAGAATAGCCTTGCTACATCTCCCCTTATTCCTTTATTAATTAGGTCTTTCACCGTAGTGAAGTTGCCAAGAGATTTACTCATTTTTTCATGATTCACCGTTAAAAACCCGTTGTGAACCCAAGTTTTTGCATATTCAGATCCACTAAAAGCAGAGCGACTTTGAGCAATTTCATTAGTATGATGAGGAAAAACTAAATCAACTCCACCACCGTGAATATCAAAGGTTTCCCCAAGGAATTTATGACTCATGGCCGAACATTCAATATGCCACCCAGGCCTGCCAACACCGTAAGGGCTATCAAACTTTGCAGAAACATCTTCCTCTACTTTAGCCGGTTTCCATAGGACAAAGTCTCCAGGATTTTTTTTACCTTCACTGCTATCTATCCGAACAGAATTAAATAACTCATCGAAAGACTGACCAGACAGTTTGGCATAATCGGTTGCTTTTGTAACATCAAAATAAACATGGTCTGCTGATTTATACGCAACTTCTTTAGCAAGAAGAAGATCTATTATATTTATCATATCTTGAACATGATCAGTTGCTCTTGGTTCAAAATTTGGCCTAAGGCAAGAAAGATAGTCCATATCTTGATGAAAATATTCCGTAGTTTTTTTTGTCAGTTCTGCAATGGTAATCTCGTCCTGGACAGCTTTATCTATTATCTTATCATCAATATCTGTTATATTTCTAACGTATATAACATGGTTTTTGCCAAAGAGTTTGATTAATATACGGTAGAGTATATCATAAACTACTACCGACCTTGCATTGCCAATATGCGGATGATCATAAACTGTAGGCCCACAAACATACATTTTAACCAAATTATCATCTATAGGAATGAAAGTTTCTCTTTTCCTTGTTAATGAGTTAAAT
>NZ_JARJFB010000066.1:0-9831 GCF_034554655.1 Candidatus Megaera venefica | reverse complement strand
CTTCAGACACATCAAGATCTTGCTGCAAATATTCATAACCACAAAAATATTGCCAATAAATATTTTCCTTTAGCTCTTCCTCCGTAAACGAATCAGAACCGTTGTACATAGCTTGAAGCATTGATAATGCTAGCATTACTCTATGACCTTTCTTATTTCTACCAAATAGCTTGATTTCAATGTTAGGCAATGCTCTGGCTTCAAGTTCAGACCAATTTACTAAATCCCTTAGTTTATATAACTTGTTTTTAGGATTTAGTTTTGTAGATAATTTCTCTTCAAATAACCTTTCTTGTTTTTGGAGAAAAGTAATATTTTCTATAGGCATAATTTTAAAATCCGTAAGCTTTATGCGGTAATTATACCATTTTCTTATGGATTTTGTAAGCTGTTTATGACATGAAACCCCTTGTTAATTCAGGCGGGGAGAGTTTTGACGGAGGGACTAATGAGTGTTTTGGTAAATAACCTTAGCTTGATATAAGAATAAGATACTTTTAGTCAAAAATTAGGTTAAATTAGTGACTATCAAAAAGTCATTCTCCATGACGATATAATTAAATAGGTATTATATACCATCCCAGCGTTTGATAATATGAGTATCAATATTAAAGAGGTCTAGAATCCTTGCGTTAGAATGGTTTATTAAATCCTCTATAGAAGAAGGTTTATTATAGAACGCAGGTACGGCTGGACATATCGATACCCCAAGACGACTTAACTTTAGCATATTCTCTAAATGTATAGCATGAAGAGGAGTTTCTCTGACCATCAGGGCTAATTGCCTCTTTTCTTTAATCACTACGCTAGCAGCTCTATTGATTAAATTATCTTCAAACCCGTTGGCAATTGCAGAAAGTGTTTTCATACTACATGGTGCAATAATCATACCGCTGGTCCGAAATGATCCACTCGAAATTCGCGCTCCAATATCTCCGCAGTTATATGAATAGTCAGCAAGGTTTATTATGTCTTTTGTTATAAAATTTGTTTCAGTGGCTATGGTAAGATGAGCGGCTTTTGAAATTATTAAGTGTGATTCCACAGCAAGGGTTTTTAGGGTTTTTAGTAAGCTGATTCCGTATATTGCCCCTGATGCCCCAGTAATGCCGATAATTATTTTGTAAGTATTTTCTTTTTTGATCATACAAAAAACATTTGCCAAATATTTTATATTATACTTTAACTATATTATACTTTAACTTAAGTATTAGGTGGTGGATAATTCATAAATTACCCAATCTTTAAGTAGTAAAAATCGAGAGGATTTAATGAAATCACATATTGATAGTCTAAAACAAAAACACTCTGAGCTAGAAAAAAGAATAAAATCTGCTAACGACAATCATGCTCAAGATTATAATATTACTGAACTCAAAAAGCAAAAGCTTTTACTTAAAGAAAAAATTATAAAACTTGAAGAGCAGAGCCAGGGAGAGCAGTCATGAAAATCAATTGTAACAACAATTTTGAGCAAAAAATTTAGCTAAAAATGGTTTAGGTGAATTTAGTACTTGATCTTTTTTCCTATTTTTGTATTTTACTAGGAGGCATTATAAGTATTTATTTTTGTATGGTTTTACAGCTAATCAATACTTATAAAACAAGCGGGTGTAGCTCAGGGGTAGAGCGCTACCTTGCCAAGGTCGAAGTCGAGGGTTCGAATCCCTTCACCCGCTCCATTTTATTTATTAATCATTGGCGGTTGTCATATGTTTAAAGAACTTAATCTAGTTGGTGCTTTTGCGCTGATAGCATATCCAATGATTTTGATTACTTTAGCTGTTTTTTACGCTACTTCTCATCAAGTCGGTTGGTTTGAAGTGACTTTGTTCTTAACTGGCTATTACGTTTCAAATATTACTGTAGGAATTGGTTTCCATCGTCTTTGGTCTCATGATACCTATAAAACAAATAAATTTGTTGAATTCATATTAATTTTATTATCTGCTGGAACCCTACAAGGGCCAGCTCTATCTTGGGCATCAAATCATTTCATGCACCATACATATACTGATACTGAGAAAGATCCGCATACACCATTAAAATATAATAGTAGAATCATGGGTTTCTTATGGTCACATATGGGCTGGATGCTAGTTGGTGAAGGTAGTTATAAATCCATTGATAAAGTTACAATAGTAAAGCATGGAAGAAATAAATTGCTTAGGTGGCAATTAAAGTATTATTGGCACATCGCTATTCTTATGAATACATTGGTTCCAGCCGCGGTTGGATATATATTTGGAACTACTGCGCTTGCGGCATATGCAGGATTTTTATTTATAGGGCTTGGTCGCGCTGTGCAACAACAAGTCACATTTTTTGTAAACTCACTTTGTCATTTTGTTGGTACTCAAAAATATACTAATGGCACATCCAGAGATATTTGGTGGTTAGCCTTGTTATTACTTGGAGAAAATTGGCATAATTTTCATCATGCCTTTCCTTCTGATTATCGCAATGGCCATAAATGGCATCAATTTGATGTGCATAAATGGATCATATATCTCATGAGTAAATGTGGTTTAGCTTGGGGTTTAAAAAGAACGGCAGAGGTTCGTGTTGAGGCTAGAATTGCGCAAACTGTGGAGCAGGTTGCCAAGGCTCATAAAGAAAGACTCGAATTGCTGAAAAATAAGGTTGAAGAATTAGACGTTGTTTGTCAGCAAAAGTTCCAAGAACTAGAAAACTCTTCCGCTGGGGCGAAGGAAAAGTTTTGGCAATCTTTATCAAAAGCGCATTATAACCTAAATAATATTAAGCTTCAGCTGCAGAATCATATGAAGAATTTTGAAAATCCTTCTGATAAAATTATTAATGCAATAAACAAAAAGCTTAAAAAGGCAGAGAATTCGCTTCAAAAGCTTTATTTAGATATTGAACGCATTAAATCTTACGCTTAAAATATACCAGGAAAAATAACACTAGCGAGCTTCCTTGATTAAAATTAAAGGTGGCTTGTTTGTTATTATTTAACTATACTTTTTTATCTAGGACTCTGGTCTATCGACCAGCCTCCAATCTCAAGTAGTTGAAAAGATCCTAGGCCAAGAAGCAGGGCTTCGCCAAAGTTTAAGTTCAGCATGACGGATCGTGCTGCTGGGCACATGAATTTGTACTGTGATCAGGCACGTTCCAAACTATTCAGTTAACACACAATTCCCAAATAAATATTTACTACCTTTATTAATACGTTGACAGCTAAGCTGTAACAGGTGTTTACTTAAATATTACGAAATTAATTTTTGAGGTGTAAATATTATGGCAAAAGATGAACCTGATTTTTCTGGACGAGCTAACGGATTATTGGCGGATATCAATAGATTAGTTGGTAGGATAGACTCTTATAAGGAAAGTATAGTAGCTTTAAAACCTAGCCCCAGTGAAGAAAAAATATTACATTTTTATGGTAGTCTTAGTGTGATAGAAGGATTGGGATCTAAAGCTATCCGAGAGAACTCACCATCATCATCAATAGATAGGTTAGTTGAAGTTGTACATAAAAGTAAAAATGAGGCTTCAAGGTTAACCTCTGATCCAATTGAACTAGGAAAGTTGGAACTTAACTCTGCAAAAACAGAGGCAGCTCTTAAGGGTTTTGTTTTACCTTTATCATTAGGTGGCCCTTCTAATGAATTAGACAATTTTGGTTTAAACATTGAAGAATATGCAATTCCTATGCAAGCTACTAAGGAAGCTATATTGGCATTATCTAATAAAAATATTCCAAAAGAAGAATATGCTGAAGCAATTATAAAAAAGACCCAAGAGATATTAAAAAACGATCCTAAAGGATTCCCACCAGAAAAGCTGGAACAATATGAAAAATTTATTGCCCAAGGTAAGCAAGTACAGAAGCCTTCAAAACTAAGCCAAGCAGAATCACTAGCTGTTACTTCAGCCGTTGCTAAAAGTGTTGATGGCTTCATTAATTCTATGACAAAAGATGCACAAGTTGTGACACCTATACTATTAATAGATCAAAGTATAAAAGAACTTGAAAAGAAGGGATATAAATTCTCACCTGAAACAAAAAAAGAAATTTCTAAACAATTAATGCCGGCATTAAACTCTCTTGGAAGCGATTATCTAGCTGCCAACAATAATGATTTGGTTAAAGAGTTAGTGACATCAATTGACAAAGGAAAAAGTTTCTCATCCCGTTTTAGTGAAAATTTTGCTATTGGAAGCAAAGATTTACATTCTGTGGCTACAAAAATAAGTACGGGGCATCTTACGAAAAGTAATGAAGCTGCTGAAAAACAATATCAATCTCGTTTTTCAAAGATGGGAGCGAATTTAGGTTCTGACAAAAACTTCTCACAAAACTTGAATATTTTCTTAGAAGCTAGAGGTGAAAAGCCTATATCTCTTGAGCAATTTAAGAAATTATCCGATAAAGAGCTTGCTCAACATAGAAAAGCTGATCCGAAAGAATTTGATAAAGTAATTTTTGGTATTGGAGCTGCACCTGTTGTTGACAAGGCTAAACCAGTGGTCAAAGAGGTGCCGGTAGAGGTTATTGTTCCGCCAAAACCTAAAAAATTACCTGAAGGTCCTCCTTCTCGTCCTGCTCCTCGTCGCCCTATTTCTGCTCCTCCAGCTCTTATAACGCCAGTTCAGGTGCAGTCGGCGCCTAAATTAGAGAACGTTAGTGTCGTGGTGGATGCTATTGCTATAGGAAAAGCTACAGCAATTATTGATGCTTCAATAAAAGCAGGAGGGCATAGAATTACTCCTGAACGAGTTGCGAAAATTACTAAAGCTCTTGCGCCGACTCTTGCGAAGTTAGGTGCAGATTACCTAGAAAAAAATCAAGCGGGGTTAACCAAGGATCTTGTGGCTTCTTTGAAAGCTGGTCAAGGTTATTCCACTAGTTTTACAGGTAATTATACTGTTTCTACTGCAGAATTAGGAAAAATTGCAGTCAAAATGGAGAAGCAACATAAGCCACAAGCTAAACAACCAGTTTCAAAAGTAAAGGATGCACCACCAAAGCTTTCGCCAAAACTTGCTCAGCAAGCTAGTAGTGTAGGCCATAGTCATAATCTCCCTCATCCGCCGCCAGGCAGAGGTGGGCAGACTACTAAGCCTAAAACTCCCCCACCATTGCCGCCTAGGCCTAAAAGCCAAGGACCTAGTGGTGTAGGAGGGAGAAGCTGATATACTAACTTGATAGGTTTGCATACCTTCGGCTCATAATTTCAGGCAGCGGAAGAACATACCGGGTAAAGCCCGGTATGACTGCGAAACGTGGAATGACTTTTTCTTCTATGGTACTATGGAAGTTAGGTAGCTTGCAGTGGCTATATTGTTGGGGTTAGTCATTTTGCCAATGCATGTTACTTAACAGGAACTATGGATAAGGAATAGAGTCGTATGGTTTTATACTGGGGTTGCTGTGCACCGTCATCCTGAATTTACTTCAGGATCTCATGTGATAGAAGAAGATACTTGGTCGAAGAGACAGAGAAACCTAATGAGTTCAGCATGACGGTAGATAAGAAGATACCGGATCAAGCCAGGTATGACTATATTTCTTGCCGTACATAACTAAACCTAATATTTATCTTATCCATATTGGGGGTTACTTAGTGTCCCTAAAGCCTCTGAGTTTGTTTTAGGTCACTTGTATAACTGTCATGGCTAGTTGGATGAGAACTATTTATATCAATTCGTTCACTTGTGATCGTGGTACCTGGAAATGATGATAATCTATCGGCTTATTCCAGTTTCCTCCCCACTCGCTAAAACCATATTTTTTGAAAATTGGTACGATAGGCTCAACCATTCCTGGCCTTATGTTACTACGATTTAAGAAGTCTACTCCTGACTTAGGGTGCACTTGGACAGAGCTATCATCTTTAATCTCGAGATATGGGTTTTGTACTGGATTAATGTCGATTGCCAGACCGTATGCATGCATAGAAACTTTAGTCGAGCCCACAATTATTCTGAAGTTAAAGCTCGAACTATTATTAGCTGCCATTGACTTTTCATCGTCACCTTCATACTTATCGATAAGATAAACGCTATGTATTGGAAATTTTATCATCATTAATTCTTCAAAAATTTTAAGCACTGATTGAGCCAATTTATCAAGAACTATGATTTCACCAGACTGAATATTTCCTTCAAAATTAAAGTGACTAATTTCAACAAGCCTTAATTGTTCAATGCTAATTGGGCAATCAGATTGCCAAACATTTTTGTGTTGCATCTGTTTAACAATCGTACTTGGAATTTCTTTTATATTAAAATGCATAATTTAGGCCATGTAGTGTCCACCGTTAATGGACATAGTTTCTCCTGTAATAAAACCAGAATCATCGCTGACCAAGAATAAAACAGCTCTGGCAACTTCTTCTGGTTTACCTAACCTTTTGACTGGAATTTGTTCAATTATGCCTTTAAGCACTTCAGCTGGAACATCTTTCATCATATCAGTATCAATATAGCCAGGAGCAATACAGTTTACGGTAATATTTTTTGATGCCGATTCCCTAGCTAATGCTTTGGTAAATCCAATAATACCAGCCTTAGATGCAGAGTAATTAGTTTGCCCAAACTGTCCTGCTAATGCATTAATAGAGCTAAGGTTAACAATTCTGCCAAAGTTGCGTTCGCGCATGTTAGTTATTACAGAACTTGACATATTAAAGCATGAAGTTAGGTTCACCTCTATTACATCATGCCAACTTTGTGATGACATTTTGTGAAGCATACCATCTCTAGTAATACCAGCGTTGTTGATAAGTATCGAAACACTCTTGCCAAGCTCTATTTCAATTTTGGTTACGGCCTCGTGACATTCATTGATATTTGAAACATCCCAAGCCATTGATGTTATACCAGTATTCTTACTAAATTCACGTGCTAATTCTGTATGCGTATGATAATTTGCGATAACCTCATAGCCTGCATTTTTTAAAGTTGTTGAAATTGCAGCTCCAATTCCTCTTATCCCACCCGTAACGATTGCTAATTTTGACATGAATTCCTAGCCTAAGATTTATTTAATGATTGTAATTTGACCTATCTCTTGCAATTATTCAAGTCATTTTAGTAAAATTTTCTCATGAAAACTTTTCAAGCAGAGAAAAGATGATACTATCTGGCGAGTAGTTATATAGGTTACAATAGTTATATGAAGCAGTGCCATTTCTTTTTTATAATTATTTTCTTAAGTACGCATTTAGCTAAGGCAAATATCATTCGAGATTCCGAAATCGAAGAAACTGTAAACTTGGTAGTTCAGCCGCTACGAGAAGTCTCTGGCCTTAAGGATTTAAAAATTTACATCATCGATGACCCTATAGCTAATGCTTTTACTGCTGGTGGAAATGAGGTGTTTATTACCAGTGGACTAATTATAAACTATCCAGATCCAGATGTGCTACGCGGAGTAGTTGCTCATGAAATTGGTCATATCCTAGGCCATCATGTAGCAAGACGTGATGAAGTTGTAGATAATTATAAAAAGGCGGCTATTGGTACCACGGCTTTGGGTCTGGCTACCGCAATAAGTGGTGGTGCAGCAGAAGGAATTGCGATCGCAATGGGAGGTATGCATTTTTCTGAAAGATCAATTTACGCTTATTCTCGTGAATTTGAATCGAGTGCCGATCAAACTGCTATGCGCTTACTTGAGAAAAGCTCCCATAGCGTTGTAGGATTACTTAAATTCTTTGAAAAAATGCAGCTGCAATCGTTGGGCGATTCTTTTAATCAATATGATCAAACTCATCCTTTAAATAATGAAAGGTTACTTATACTTCGAAGCTTTAACAAAAGGTCAAAGTTTAGCACTAGCCAAAATAGTGACGATATTATTTATAAATATTCTCGCAGCTCGGCAAAGCTAGCAGCCTTTACTCTTGAGATAAATAAAATACTTGATTGTAAATTTGAAGATAATGTTGATGAAGTCACTCATTATATGAAAGCCATTAAATGCTTCAGAATAGGTAATTTTGACGATTCACTTAATCATATTAATTTTCTCGTAATGAAACACCCAGATGATAGTTACTATCACGAGCTAAAAGCGCAAATATATTTTGAGGCAGGGAAGAAGGCTGCTCTACATGAATATGAGCTAGCAGAAGAGACCAGGCCAAATGATCCATTGATTCGTTTAGGTAAAGCTATAGTTGGAATAACTGCTCATATGGATGATCCGCGTTATATTAACAGATATTATAAAGATTTATTATTTGTCCTTGATAAAGAACCGGATAATCTTCTGGCTCTTCACTATATGGCAATTTATTACGATAAGAACGGGTTGACGGGTAAAAGTTATCTAAACACAGCCCTTATTGCTCTCAAGTCTGGACGTATAAGTGATGCGCGCAAGATGGCAACAATGGCTATGAGTAACTTGCAAAAGAATACACCAGATTGGTATAAAGCTGGTGATATTTTAGAAGCTACAAAATAAGTTTACTTGTAAGCGGTTATTTTTATTTTGCAATGAGAATATGAATCAAGTATCAAAGTGAGACCAATTCACTTGTGAAAGCGATTAATTATAAAAAATTTCAGGCCGGCCTACGTAGTTATCTATAATTCCGTGTGCTTTGCTATATATTACTAGCTTGAAAGTGATTTAGTATGAGAGTATCTTAGTAATACAAAAAAAAACTATAAGGAATAAAATAATGATCCAAAAACTATTTAATTTTGCTTTGGCGATAATATTCATAATACTTGTAATACTGTTTGCTTACAAAATGACAAAAACTCCTGATGTAGTATCAGCCTCTGTGCATGGTTCTTCTGCTGAAGTAGGTGCAGAAAAAAAAGATGTCGTAGATGCTAAAGATGATATGCAACAAGTTATTAAAGATTACATTATGAATAACCCTGAAGTTATCGTACAGTCTCTTGAAGGGCTTCATAACAAAAAACTGGCTGAATCAACAAAAAAGACTTCAGATTATTTACAGGAAAATAAAGCTCAAATAGAAGAAGCTGAGTCTCCTCCTGTATTAGGCAATCCAAAAGGAGATATAGTTGTAGTTGCTTTTTATGACTATAATTGCTCTTTTTGTAAAAAAGCGAATGAATATGAAAATGAAATTATATCCTTAGATCAAGGAGTAAAAATTGTCCTAAGACCCATACCAATTCTAGGCGGAACTTCTGGATATGCAGCAAAAATTGCTCTTGCAGTTCAAAAGGTTTCTAGTAGCAATTTTTTGAACATACATAACGAATTGATGCAAATGAAAGAAATCACTGAAGAAAATGTTAAGGCGATGCTAGCAAAGCATAATATTGATTATACTTTAGTAGAAAACGAAGTTAATAGTTATTCTGTAAAGCAAATGATTGCTAAAAACTTTGATTTGGCTAAAGATCTTGGAATTAAAGGAACTCCTTCATATGTTATTAATGGTAATTTTGCTCCTGGATTAATTCCAACAGACAAGTTTAAAAGTATTATTGTGCAATTGCGTGCTGGAGCTGAAGAAAACGCTCATCCTGCTGAAAATACTCAAGAAGAAGCTGTTCCTTCTGTTGAAGATAAAAGCAGTAATGATGTAGATAGTAATAGTACTACAGACAAATAGCTGTGTTTGGAAATTATTTTGAAGCTACAATTGTTTTCAAGTTGAGAGTAGCGATATAATTCTTGTAGTATCTTAATCTGAACCTAGATAAGGGATAATATGTTTATTGGGCAACATAGGTTGTTATCTTTGTAAAAAAGCCATCCTGAATTTAGATTCAGGATGGCTTTTTTAGTCTCTCCGTCAAAACTCTAAATTTTTGATATAATTTCAAGAATTTCAAAAATAAATCACCGCACATTCATTTTTT
>NZ_JARJFB010000065.1:0-9939 GCF_034554655.1 Candidatus Megaera venefica | reverse complement strand
CTTCAGACACATCAAGATCTTGCTGCAAATATTCATAACCACAAAAATATTGCCAATAAATATTTTCCTTTAGCTCTTCCTCCGTAAACGAATCAGAACCGTTGTACATAGCTTGAAGCATTGATAGTGCTAGCATTACTCTATGATCTTTCTTATTTCTACCAAATTGCTTGATTTCAATGTTAGGCAATGCTCTGGCTTCAAGTTCAGACCAATTTACTAAATCCCTTAGTTTATATAACTTGTTTTTAGGATTTAGTTTTGTAGATAATTTCTCTTCAAATAACCTTTCTTGTTTTTGGAGAAAAGTAATATTTTCTATAGGCATAATTTTAAAATCCGTAAGCTTTATGCGGTAATTATACCATTTTCTTATGGATTTTGTAAGCTGTTTATGACATGAAACCCCTTGTTAATTCAGGCGGGGAGAGTTTTGACGGAGGGACTATGTAACTTATGTGTGTATGTGGTGTTACCTGTTACCTACATAAAAGTTACTGGTACATTTAGGCTGAATTAAAAAATTCAGCCTAAGTTGAACTCGCCCAAAGAAAGAGTTAGAAATCTTCTTTGCTTTCTCCATCAATATTTCCTGTTGGTTCAACATCTAATGAAACTTCTTCCACTACTGTAGTTACACCGAATATTTTACAAAGAGCTTTAAAACTAGTTGGATTTGCTCGACAACTAGACGCTATTTTTACATAATTTTCTTCACCCGGGAATGAAGATGCGATTTCTTCATCACCATCACCATGCAATAATTTTGTGATAAGTAGTTTCATTTTTTCTCTTTTAGAAAGAGGTTTTGAAGTTTTTTCATAATCAGCAACACATCCTGCAATTTCATTAGTGGTTCCATGTTGTTCAGATAAAATGCTTATTTCATCTGTTATTTTTGCTCCATTTTGGATTGCTAACTTTGCTGCTGGAAGATACGCTTTACCAGCGCCAACAAAAAGTTTTAGTAGTTCGCCATTATTATAATTAATATCAGTGCCGTTATCTACAAGAGCTTTAACAAATGAAGCTTCACCAGCCATAAGGGCATTAACCATTTCCTGGACAACCTCTTCTGATTTCATGTTAATATATTTCGAAACAGCTTTAACCAAACCAGCTGTGTGTTCACCACCAAGGGCTTTAATAGATTGAATCACTCCAAACTCTATCTCTCCTTTTATAGGAACAATAACGGTACACTTTGTAAACCCATGTTTTACAAGCTCTAGAGTCATTCTTTCATTATCACAAAGCAAGGAGTGAGCTAAAGGAGAATCTATGATTTGAACTGATCCTTTGTTAATAACTCTTCCTGGCGTTTCTAAAGCAGTTAAGTTGTTTTCTAGGATAAAATCAAATAATAAGTCATTACCATGATTGATAGTATAACTTAATAAAGTAGTACCATTATCTGCTTCAGTTGTACCTACTCCATGTTCTGCCAAGATTAAAGCAAATTGATTGGCTTTAGCTCCAATATCTCCTGGAGTTGATCCTTGTATAACTAGCAATTCTAAAGCTGTAATTCTTGATGTCCCTACAATGTTTGTTTTTATTGCCAAACTTTTATCATCAATAAACTTTTGGAAAACTACTAGGGGTATTTCTTGGGAATTTTCTACAAGATAGTGAAGAAGGAATTTGTTGGGATCAGTTTTTAATATTCCATTTTGTAAATCTGAGGTTTTGTTATAATACCCCTCAAGAATTAATGACTTTTGTATTTCATATGTTTTATCAAGGTTTTCTATAGCAAGCCCAACGTCTCCACCCAATACTTTAGTTGCTTCGACGAATCCCTTCTCCTCAGCCATTTTTACTGCTGTTTTGCCAGCAAACTTACCAGCTCTTTCTCCTGCAATCATATCAGTTGGAAGACCAGAATCTATCCATGCCTTCAGCATCTCAATATCAGAAGTTCCTTTGTCAACTTGATCAACGATCTTATGAAGCTCAGAAAATCCAGTTGAATCAACTTGCGTTACATCTATTCCGTGTTGTGCAAGAGCGACAAAGGCGGGTAAATTATTTTTGGCTACAACAAAATTAAGTGGCGTAAATTCAAGTCCATCTACTATTATTTTTTCTTCGAGGCTTCTTCCCTGAGATACCCACGTATCCATAAGAGACTTTAATACTGTTGGATTTTTTTCATTAACGGCAATAAAATGCATAAACCCATCGAATATTTTTTCGCAAATATCTACTCTAAAACTTGCTGCTTTAGGATTATTTACTGTAGTAGCAGCCAGCTCCATTGTTACGTTATCCATTCCTAGCTTGGTTCTCGCATAGTGTTGAATGAACTGACATTTTGCAATAAATTCTTGCTGTAAAGATTCATTGTCCATGTTATCCCAAACTGCCTGTGGATTTCCAATTCTATTGCCAAGATAGATTAGAAACTGTTCGCCAAATGCATGTTGATCAAAAATATTATTAAGATTCGATTCCTTTTTTTTCATATATTTACTGAATTGAATAGTTGCGTTAGTTACCTATGAAGGATAAAATTTATATCAAGAAATGTCAATAACAACTTATTAATTATTAATAAAAGTTAATACATAGTCTAGTAATGAAAGTTAATGTATTTAGTTACGAGATACTCTTCTAGACCTTCATGAGAGCCCTCTATCCCAAACCCAGAAGCTTTTCTACCGCTAAATGGAGCTTTTGTTGTTGCGGGAAATGAGGAATTAATAGAGACCATGCTAAAATCAAGCTTAGAAGCAATATGATTGGCTCTTCTTATATCTTTTGAATATACATAAGATTGTAGTCCGTATTCGGTGTTATTAGCTCTATCAATAACCTCTTGAGTAGAAGAAAAAGAATAGCAGGCAATCACTGGGCCAAAGATTTCGGTGGTAAAAATATTCATATCGTCTGTACAATCTTTTACAACAGACGCTTCCATAAAATTGCCATCACACATGCCACCACATATAATTTTTGCTCCTTTTTGTTGTGCGTCTTGAAGTAGTAAGTTAACCTTCTCGATAGCCTGAGCATTAATTAGCGGTCCAAGTTTATTTGATTCTATAAACCCATCCCCTGCTTTGCAGTCACCAAATTTTTTTGCAACTAAATCTACGAATTTATCATAAATGGAATTTTCTATGAATACCCGGTTCGGAGAAGTGCAAGATTGGCCTCCAGAGCGGAGCTTAATTGCCACTAGATCATCTGATACTTTATCCAAATCGCAATCGGCAAATACAATATATGGAGCATTTCCACCCAACTCAAGCGAGAGCTTCCTTAATGAGCTTGCTGATTTTTCGTATAACAACTTCCCTACCCTTGTTGAGCCAGTAAACGATAATTTACGAATTCTGAAGTCTTTACAAATTATATCGCCAAATAATTTAGCATCACTAGTAACTACATTTAAGACGCCAGCTGGTAAACCAGCTTCTTCAAGCAGCATAGCTTGAGCCAACGCAGAAAAAGGGGTAAGTTCAGAAGGTTTTAATATGACGCTGCAACCCGCTGCAATAGCTGGTACAATTTTTCTAACTACCATAGCGCATGGGAAGTTCCAAGGGGTAATAGCTGCTACTGGGCCGATCGGTTCTTTTTCAGCAATGAGTTTATGTTCGTATGAATTTCCAGGTCTTATGTATGTACTGCTAGATTTAATAATACAAGCGAACCAATCGATAAAGGACTCTCCATACAAAATTTCCTTTGAAGATTCAGCTAAAACTTTGCCCTGCTCTAGAGTAAGCAATTCACTCAGTTCTTTTAAATACTTATGCTGTAGTTCTTGCCACTTTCTAAGTATTTGATAACGCATATCAACAGTTGATTCTGCCCATGATTTTGCGGTTTGACATGTGTTATCAATTGCTTTTATCAAGTTCTGTGCTGATAAGTTCGGTACATATCCAATTATTTTGTCGTTTGATGGGTTTTCAACATGAATTATCTCTTTTTCAGAAATCCAATCTCCTGCAATATAATTTTTACCATTAATTCGTTCTAATATTGTGTGTGTGTTCACTAGAAGTACCTGCTGCACGCTTGTAAATAAGAATATCCTGTAACTAAAGTTAAAATAGCTGCTATCCAGAGACTTATATGCCCTATTAAATCAAGGGACGCTATACCTGAACCAACAGACCCAACAATAAGCATCGTCATAGCGACCATCTGTATAGTTGTTTTAACTTTAGCAAGCCTTGTAACTGGAACGCTCACTTGGACTTGAGCTAAAAACTCTCTAAAGCCTGCAACAACAAATTCACGTGCGAGAATAAGTAGGCAAGGTATTTCGTCAGCCCTATTGTCTTTTACAAGCATAACCAATACACACCCGACCAAGACTTTATCAGCTATTGGATCAAACATTCTGCCAAAACTAGAAATAATATTATATCTTCTGGCCAAATAGCCATCGAAAAAATCGGTTACACTAGCAAAAGCAAATACGATTCCTCCAACCCTATGAGCAAACTTAGAATCCTCAAAATAAAATGTCATTACTATAATTGGGATTGATACTAGCCTTATTATAGTTAGATAATTTGGTATATTTTTGTCAATTTGCATCTATAACTACTTATTTTTTGTGATATTATACTTCATTATAGGGATCATATACCCCTCTGTTACATCCGAAAGCTGTTCACCAATTCTTGTAGCCCCTAATTTTTCATAAAACCCCTGCGCGTTTGGGTCTATCAAGAATTTAAAACACTTTACTTCTTCGGTTCTTAGTTCATGTATAACTTTATTCCAAAGTGTTGTTCCAAGGCCTAATCTTATACTATCTGGCTCAATATAGAACTTAGCTTCACTAAGTGCTTCGCTTCGGCTTGGCGCTATACAAAAAAAACCTTTGATCAAATCATCTATCTTTGCTACGTAACATACTGATTTATCCAAAAATTCTTCAGTAATTTTTAATACTTCTGCTGCTTTTTCTATTTGCTGGGGAGTATAACCCCACATCGCAAGAGAACGAGCCATTATGTTATTTAGTATCGTAGTATTATCTGGTCGTACTTTTTTTATTACATAGTGGTTTTTCATAATTATATACCTAATTTTTCTAACCATCCCCAGATATGCAATTGGTAAACAATAAAACACTATAAGTCAACAAACAACTATAGTTCTAGCAATAGAATTTTGCCTTATTGTATTCTAATGTATAGAATACTTAAATCATAAACTAATAAAGAGTTTTAGCCAATAATGACACAGTTTTTTAATAATGCAGAAGAAGCAATAGCAGGCGTGCTCCGAGATGGAATGCTCTTACATGCAGGTGGTTTTGGCCTTTGTGGAATTCCGGAGAATATAATTTCAGCAATAGCAAAATCTGGAGTAAAGAATTTAACAGTAGTCAGCAACAACTGTGGAGTTGATGATTTTGGCTTAGGTATTTTGCTAAAAAATGGTCAGATCAAAAAGATGATATCTTCATATGTTGGTGAAAATAAAACCTTTGAAAAAATGTACCTCGATGGAACTCTTGAGTTAGAGCTTAATCCACAAGGAACCCTTGCTGAACGAATCAGAGCTGCTGGAGCTGGTATCCCTGCTTTCTATACACGAACAGGGGTTGGAACAATTGTAGCTGAAGGAAAAGAAATAAGAGAGTTTAACGGTGAAAAATACATTATGGAAAAAGCTCTTCTGGCAGATTTAGCAATTATCAAAGGTTATAGAGCCGATAAATTTGGTAATGTAATATATAATAAAACTGCTAGAAATTTTAACCCCGTAATGGCGACAGGGGCTAAACTTACTATTTGTGAAGTAGAAGAAATTGTTGAAACCGGAGAGCTTGATCCAGCTAACATCCATACTCCAGCTATATATATTCATAGGCTTTTTAAAGGGAAGGATTATGAGAAAAGAATTGAAAAAGTAACCATAAGAACTAGAGAGGCTTAAGTAATGTCATGGTCAGTAGATGAAATGTGCCAAATAGCAGCGCAAATGGAAATAAAAGACGGACAGTTTATTAACCTTGGCATTGGTATGCCAACGAACATTACAAATTTTATACCAAAAGGCATTAATGTCAGTTTTCAAAGTGAAAATGGTATGTTAGGGATGGGGCCATTTCCATATGAAGGTGAAGAAAACGCCGACCTTATTAATGCTGGTAAGCAGACTATTACAGAACTATCGCAAAGTAGTTATTTTGATAGTGCGGCCTCATTTGCAATGATCCGTGGAAGTCATATTGATCTTACTATACTTGGCGCACTTGAGGTCTCAACTACCGGGGATCTAGCCAACTGGGCAGTACCAGGCAAGATGATTAAAGGTATGGGTGGAGCTATGGATCTTGTAGCTAATATCAAAAGAGTAGTAGTTCTGATGACTCATAATTCAAAAGATGGTTCTCCTAAGCTTGTTGATAAATGTACCCTGCCCCTAACTGGTGTTGGCGTGGTAGACAGAGTGATCACTGATATTGGTGTTTTTGATGTTGACCATGATGTAATAAAGCTTATTAAAAAAGCAGACTCTGTTTCATTTAATGAGATTGTTCAAAGAAGTTCAGCAAAGATTGTTGATGCTAGATAAGTTATTAAAAGCGGACATTATTAGCAACAACAATTAAGTTTGCAATAATTGTTGTCGATATGTATAATGCCTGCCGTCAAATAGTCAAATCTAAAAAACTTTGATATAATTATGAAAAGAAAATCTCCTCCTGAATTAGATACGCCCAACAAAAAGAAAAAATATAATCCAAATGAAGATAATTACTTTGCTAGTTTGGGTCGCGTTCATTTTAAATTTGGTAAATACGAAGAAGCCATTTCTGCTTTATCTGAGGCAATAGATCTTGACCCAAATAACGCTGGATATTTTTCTAGTTTAGGAGCTAGTCTTTCTAAATTACAAAGATACGAAGAAGCAATTGTTCCATACAAAGAGGCAACAAGACTTGATTCAGAAAATGCTGAATATTGTAATAATTTGGGTTATATTTATTTTAAATTACAAAGATACGAAGAAGCAATTGTTCCATACAAAGAGGCAACAAGACTTGATTCAAAAAATGCTGAATATTGGGGTAATTTAGGGTATGCTCATTTTAAATTAGGGCAATATTCAGAAGCAATTGTTCCATACGAAGAAGCAACAAAACTTGATTCAAAAAATGCTGAATATTGGGCTAACTTAGGATACGCAAATTTTAAATTAGAAAACTACCAAGAATCAGCTAATGCATATATAAAATTAACAATTATTGATCCAACTAGTACTAAATATTGGTCTGATCTAGGTTATGTTTATTTAAAATTAGGGAAGAATAAAGAAGCTGTTTTTGTTTACACGAAGTTAACAAAGGTGGAACCAACTAATGTCGAATATTGGGTTAACTTAGGGGTGGCTTATTTTAAATCAAGGGAGTATGAGGAAGCAATTGTTGCTTATACAAAGTTAACAGATCTGGAACCAAATAATGTCGAACATTGGGCTAACTTAGGATACGCAAATTTTAAACTAGGGAAATATCAACAGGCTGTTGATTTATATGAAAAGGCCAGAAAGATTGATCCACAATACGTTTTAAACAAAATCAGTATAACAATAATTCAATCAACTGATTCTATTGAAAAAGTAAAAGAAGTTATTATTAAATTTATTATGCCATTAAATAAAAATATCTTAAATTTTAGTAAGGACGAGCTATTAATACAGACAGCTAAAACTAATATTGCAGATTCTATAGTAAAATATACTGCTATTAGCACGATTGGAAAAAATACTTTTTTAGATAAAGCGATACAAATGTATTTAGAAGTAGGAACCGAAGAATCGTTAACTAAAATCTACAAGATAGTGGAACACAATAATTTTTCTTCTGAAAAACAGGCAGAAATATATTATAGTGTAGGAAATAAATACTTTTCACAAAAAGATTACAATAAAGCATTAATAGAATATAAAGCCTCTATAAAACTAAATCCGAAATTCTTAGACCCTTATATAAAGGTTAGTTCAACTTATCTTGCATTGGGACAAAGTGATAAAGCTGAGTTATATAAGGGGCAAGCAGCGACACTTTTGGACAAGGCATTACCAGACTTACTAGATACCGAAATTCAGGAACAAGAAGAGTTTATGGATTTACTTGGAAATATTTAGTGGTCTAGTCCTTTTTTGAACGAGTTTTAGTTTACTAAAGAGAGGCTATTTCTCTCCTTTTCAAATGCATCAGTTAATTTTTACGTAAGCACTCGGTGATAGTGGTCTAGAAACCAGGGCAATCGCGTTAGATTCTTGAGCTCGCTCATCGTTAACTTGTTGTAATGTATTTGACGTATTTATGAAGCTATAATAAGATGTGGTTATTGTAAAAATTCAAGTACACATATGAAAAGACTTCTCAATTCTGACACAGGATCAGATAAAAACGACAACGCACAGATTGATCAAATTTTTAATTCAACCAATGCTAACCACTTCAATAGTTTGGGAGCGACTCATTTCCAATTAGGCGAATTCCAAGAAGCAGTTGATGCACATAAAACAGCCACCGAGCTTGATCCAACTAATGCTATATACTTCTATAATTTGGGAGAGGCTCATTTAAAATTAGGCCAATTCCAAGAAGCAGTTTATGCACATAAAACAGCCACCAAGCTTGATCCAACTAATGCTAAATACTTCAAGAATTTGGGAGAGGCTCATTTAAAATTAGGCCAATTCCAAGAAGCAGTTTATGCACATAAAACAGCCACCGAGCTTGATCCAACTAATGCTATATACTTCTATAATTTGGGAGGCGCCCATTTCAAATTAGGCAAATTACAAGAAGCCGTTGCTCCATTTAAAACAGCCACCGAGCTTGATCCAACTAATGCTATGTACTTCAATAATTTGGGAGGCACCCATTTCAAATTAGGCAAATTACAAGAAGCCGTTGTTCCATTTGAAAAAGCCACTGATCTTGATAAAACTAATGGTTTATACTTCAATAATTTAGGAATGACTCATTTCAAATTAGGTGAATTCCAAGAAGCCGTTGCTCCATATAAAAAAGCCGCCGAGCTTGCTCCAACTAGTCCATTACCTACTATTGCTTTAATTACTCCAGCTCATTCTGCTAAAGAAGTGCGGGAAATAATTACTAAGGTCATTATTCCAGTGAATCAGTTTATTATAGATTCTAGCGCCGATAAGTCATTGGTAGTGAAAAAGTTATTGGTAGAGAAAGCTAAAACTAATATCGCTGATGCTATGGTGAAATACACCACTACTACCCCAGTTGGAAAAAGTACCTTTTTAGATATAGCGCTAAAATTATATTTAAAGATAGGAACCGAAGAAACTTTAGATAAAGTTTGTGAAATTTCTAAAAATAATAATTTTTCTTCTGAAAAACAGGCAGAAATATATTATAGTGTAGGAAATAAATACTTTTCACAAAAAGATTACAATAAAGCATTAATAAAGTATCAAGCCTCTATAGAACTAAATCCGAAATTCTTAGACCCTTATATAAAAGCTAGCTCAACTTATCTTGCATTGGGGCAAAATGAAGAAGCTCAGCAATACAAAGGGCAAGCAGCGACACTTTTGGACAAGGCTTTACCAGACTTACTAGATACCGAAATTTATGAACAAAACTTAGTTATGGAGTTGCTTGGAGATTAGTGGTCTATGGCCTTTTTTGAACGAGTTTTAGTTTATAGTAAAAGCAGTTGAATTATGGTACAAAACTCTTCGACTGAGTGACTAGTTTTTGAACATGTGAACAGATACAGTAATCCAGGGATCTCAGGCGACCTAAAAAGAAGATACCGGGGCAAGCCAGGTATGATTTTAGTTGATCACGATAAAATTACTCACCATAAGGTAATCGGTAATCATACTAAGTCTCTCCGTCAAAACTCTAAATTTTTGATATAATTTCAAGAATTTCAAAAATAAATCACCGCACATTCATTTTTT
>NZ_JARJFB010000064.1:0-10092 GCF_034554655.1 Candidatus Megaera venefica | reverse complement strand
GGCCTGCCTTGCCAAGCTTTAACATCGTCCATGACATCATCAGTAATTCTACTAACAAGGCTTTCGCTAATGTCAGCCCCGTATAGTTCCTGAATCTGAAGTTTAATATCTGATAGACTCATTCCTTTGGCGTATAAGGATAGAATTTTTTGATCTAAACCTTCAATTCTTGTTTTTCTTTTGGGAATGATTGCAGGTTCAAACTCAGCATCTCTATCCCTTGGAACGTCTATTGTAATAAGGCCATTATCAGTGATTAGATTCTTTTGAGATACACCGTTACGGGCGTTATTAGAAGTGATAATACGATCGTATCTGTCATAACCTAGATGATTATTCATCTCTGCCTGTAAAGCTTTTTCCACAAGACGTTTTGTTAGTTGTTTCAATAACCCGCCTTTGCTTAAAACATTCGATAGATCTACTTCTTTACTTACCAGTAAATCTATCGCTGCGGATATAGCTTCATTATTCTTATTATTGATAGTGTTTTTAGTCATATTTTATTCCTCTTAGTTATATTAATTGATTATATAACCTATAAGGAATTTACACACTTAGATGGACAGACCCGACGTGTAAAAGGAGTTATCAACTATGGTTGTCATCCCGAATTTATTTCGGGATCCCAGGTAACATAAGAAGATGCCGGAGCAAGTCCGGCATGACTGATTACTAGTCATCAACAATGAGCATGCACCAACTCAACGACCTTGAATATATTTCTCGAATTTGTTTTTTTCGTCCTTGAATTTGTCTGCATCAGGCAGAGGATTTTTTTTGACTGTTATATTATCCCACTTGTTTGAGAGTTCTTTATTAATCTCTATCCACTTAATCAAATCCGGTGATTCTTCTTTAATTGCATCTACGGGGCATTCAGGCACGCATACCCCACAATCAATACATTCCTCTGGATTTATTACTAGCATCAGCTCTCCTTCGTAAAAGCAATCTACAGGACATACTTCAACGCAATCAGTATATTTACATTTGACACATTCATCAGTTACAACGTAAGTCAATTTAACCTTCCACATTTTTGGCTATGAAACAAATTATTCATAATCTATTATTTTGTTTTTGCCTATTTAGCAATATTTTAGTACGAATTAACAGCACAAGTATAAAATATAGGATAAAGCTTGTAAACATTATCATTAGCGGTAATAACATTGAGCTATGAATTGAAGGCCCCCCAGCCCTGAATATGCTAGCTGGCTGATGCAGACTGTACCAAATGTCAACAGAAAATTTTACAATCGGAATATTGACAAAGCCAATTAATGCCATTACTGAAGCTGGCTTCTCTGCTCTTAATATATTCGCGCCACTATTTACAATCGTTATATAACTTATATAGAGCAGAAATAATACTAACATCGAAGTAAGCCTAGCATCCCAAACCCACCAAGCCCCCCATATTGGTTTTCCCCATAACGATCCTGTAACGAGTGTGATCAAGGCAAATGCAGCCCCAATTGGCGCCGCTGCAACCGCTAAAAAATAGGAAAGCCTGGTTTTCCAAACTAAAGCTGAAAAACTACAAACTGCTATGAAAGAATAAATGCCTAAACTTATCCACGCTGCTGGTACATGAACATACATTACCCGAACCATTTCTCCCTGCTGATAATCCGGCGGAGAAGAAAAAAGAGAAAAATATAATCCGGTACCAAGAATTACGGGCAACAACAAAGCTATTATCGGAATAAGCGTAACTTCAAGTTTCGAGAAAAAATTCGGTGTTAGTAACTTTAACATTATCTAATTATAATTGTGGATAATATATTTTGTGAGTATTGCTCCCCATCATGAAATGACCTGCGGTAACTTGGATATTTTTCTGGCATGGAATAAGTATCTTCTTCCATATTGTGAACCAATTCAATGTTTTCTTTTTGCAATTTCTTTATAACAAAACCAACAAGATCAAACATAAAATGATTTTCTCTGTGAGATGGCTGAAATAACTCTTTAATGTCATCACTTTCACTAACAAAATCATTGTAATATTTAGCATCAACTTCGTATGATTTTTGGGCAATTGCTGGACCAATAATTGCTTTTATCTTAGTTACCCCTCTATTTTCCATCATTTTGCGAACATTAGTAATGATATTTAACTTTGCGCTCCTCCAACCACAATGCGCCGCACCAATAACCGTTCCATCATCACTTGCAAATAACACTGGTATACAATCAGCAGTAAGCACTCCAAGTGCAATATTTTTTTGCGCTGTTATAGAAGCATCCGCTTCCGGTTGCTTCTTTAAATCTATATTATCAGCAATTATAACAGTATTACCGTGCACTTGATTCATTAAGAAAAGGTTATCCGCATTAAGCTCAGCTTTGATATTATCAATATTTTGCTGCACCTGGGCTAATTTTACAGCGTCAGTGTACTTATGTAAGCTATAAATGCCGCTAGAATTTGTATAGGTCTTATCAATGATCTTATAATAAACTTTATTTTTTATGAATTCTATTTCCATGATAAATAATAATAATCAATACAATGATAAACTATCAGAAGTCAGTGAGAGATACAATCGATTAGCTTCTTTGCAAAACTATTTTAAATCAAATCATAACTTAACACCTATTATTGGAGCAGAAATTGAGTTTTATCTTTCAAATAATATTTACGTTAAGGACCTAGAAAGTAAAATAGGCCATGATATAAAACTGGAAAAGGGAAAAAATCAATACGAAATTGATCTGCCGCCTAGTTCTAATCTAGTGAACATAGCAAAAGATATTGAATCAGCAAGAACAGCTATCTGTTTGTTTGCAAAACAAATGGGAGGTGATGCTAATTTTTGTTCCAGGCCTTTTCCCGATGATTACGGCAATAGTATGCACGTACATTTAAACTTTCTTGAGGATAGTAATATTGAAAAATATGCACAAATATTATGTCATTATTTACCTCAATATATAAACTATTTTTTACCAAAACCTCAGGATTATAAACGTTTAGATAGTAAATTTATGGCACCTACTCATATTGCGTGGGGTGGAAATAACCGAAGCCTCTTAATACGAATTCCTGATTCGCTACCAAGACGATTGGAACACAGGTTAGCTGCTGCAAGCGCCGATCCGGCAGAAGTTATTTTTGCTATATTGGATTCTATAAGACAAGGCATATTATCATACGACAATATTCCGCATATCGCAAAAACTCACGGTAATGCTTTTGATAAGCAATATAGTTTGGTGCCAATTATAAATTGTATATAATAAATACTTAATAACGCCCCAAAGAAAGTCATTCTGAATGCAGATATCCGGATCTTCTTCAGTTGCCCGAGTACTTGAACTTTTATAAGGATAATCTTTTGCCATTTTCTATTCGTGAGGAAGATATTTGATCGGCTAATTCAGTGTGGTTTACTATGTATCTGGATATTCACTATAAAGTGTAGTCTTTTTTTAGCTTTAAGCTTGTAATATGGCTCACTATTTCTTTTGCTGCCTTTCCTGCACTTAATTTACTTACATTTAGCTCCAGCAAATAAGGGGGATCGATAGAAAGGAGTGGCTCCTTATCATAAACATACTTTGGATCAATTGATTTCCACCGAGCTCTTCTTTCTGTCTGTACCACACGCTTTAAGTGTTCTTGCTCATTAATCAGCAACCTTACAGGTATAAAAATGGAACCTCGCAGATGAGCCATTTTATTCACCTGCTCGTACAAAGCCCTATCCCCATTATTTTCATAAAGATTATTGGTGAGTACGCAGCTATTTTGTGGAACTTTGACCAGAAATTCAAGTATCTCAGTCCTTATACGCGCGATAGAGTCCCAAGCAAAATCTGGAATCTTTGTATAGCCATCATATTGCAATAGCTCAAAAATTGGATTATTAATAAGCTGATTATCACAAATAATAAAGCCATAGTCGCTTGCTAATGCTTTAGCTATTGTGTATTTGCCTACGCCTGGCTTGCCTGTTAGATAAATGATTGTGGTATTGTTTTTCATACCTGGCCTCCATCTACGATCCACCTAATTCAACTAATTGCAGCAAACTAAAAATGGCGTTATAAATAAAAAGGCGCTAAAAAGCGCCTTTTTATTTATATAACTTTGGTAATAACACTACTAGATAACATTTACCAGTTTAAAATTTTTCTTTGTAACAAATTCGACCTTGCCTGCCATTGTAGCAAATAAAGTATGATCTTTACCCATCCCTACATTTTTTCCAGCACGAATTTTTGTACCACGTTGGCGAACAATGATATTACCAGAAATTACTGGCTGACCATCACCTTTTTTTGCACCAAGTCTTCGACCAGCCGAGTCACGACCATTTTTGGAACTACCACCAGCTTTTTTGGTTGCCATTTTTTCCTACCTTATTTTTTTACTATATCTAATATTTTCAATTCAGTAAGAGACTGCCTGTGACCATTTTTACGACGATAATGTTGGCGTCTTTTCTTTTTGAAAATAATGATCTTATCGTCTCTAAACTGGCTAATAATCTCTGCTGTCACGCTTGCACCCTTAACTATTGGGGTACCTATGAATGACGCTTTAGAGGACTCACCAAGCATCAGGATCTGGTCAAGCTCAATCTTGCTACCAGGGATACCTTCAATTTTTTCGACTTTAATTATGCTATTTTTTGCAACTTTATATTGCTTACCACCTGTTTTTACAACTGCAAACATATCGGCAAATTCTCACGTAAAGATTAAAATAATCGCTATGCAGTATATATCTAATTCAACTCAAGTCAATAATAATTTAGCCATTTTTCAAAAATACAACTAAATATTTTACGCTTCCACAAGATTAGACTTTGCGATTTCTCCAGTAATAAATTGGCGCAGGTTGTCATTATCTGTACTATCAATCTCGCTCATTTTACCTGACCAAACAATTCTCCCTTCAAACAAAAAGGCGACCTCTTTACCAATCTTCCTTGCGCTTTGCATATCGTGGGTAATAGTAACGGTTGTGGCCCCAAGCTCATCTCTGACCTTAACTATTAAGTCATTTATAACGTTAGACATTATCGGGTCTAAACCTGTTGTTGGCTCATCGAAAAATATTACTTTTGGGTCTACACAAACAGCTCTTGCCAATGAAACTCTTTTTTGCATCCCCCCTGACAACTCAGATGGATAAAGGTCCAATATTTTATTGGACAAACCAACTGATTGTAATTTTTTACTGGCTAATTCCCTAATATCTTTTTTAGTAAGTGAATGTAATTTTTCAGCAAAAAATGTAATATTTTGTTGAACAGTAAGTGAATCAAACAAAGCTCCTGCTTGAAACAAATAACCACAATTTTCCAGCATCTTCAATCGATCTTTATAAGGCATACCAATTGACTCATTGCCCTCGTACAAAATACTACCAGAATCCGCTGTTAATAGCCCAACCATTAACTTAATCAGAACCGATTTACCAGAACCGGAGCCACCAAGAATTATCAGAGAGCTACCTTTTACCACATCGAGATCAATACCTTTAAGCACATGGTTATTTCCAAATGTTTTATTCAGTGACCTTATTTTGAATTTTAGTTCTTCGTCCATCAATTAAAAAATAATTCTGTAATTAAATAGTTGCTTATAAGAATAAGAATTGAGGAGCTAGCAACTGCTGAAGTAGTAGCTGCACCAACTCCTTTGGCTCCTTTACCAGAAAAATACCCATGATAACAGCTCATAATAGCTATAATAAAGCCAAATGCAGCAGCCTTCACCAAACCAGAAATAACATCCATTGATTCCAAATATTCTACTGTGCTGATAATATAGCTTGTACTGTTAAATCCAAGTTTATAAGTGCTGATGAGATAACCACCCATAACACCTATAATATCCCCAACCAGCACTAAGCATGGTAAAGTAATAATAGCAGCAATAACTCTAGGTCCAACAAGATATTTTATTGGGTCAGTAGATAAGGTAAATAATGCATCAATTTGCTCTGTTACCCGCATAGTTCCAATTTCAGCAGCAATAGATGCTCCTACCCTTCCTGCAACCATCAGTCCAGCCAATACTGGACCAAGCTCCCTTGTAATTGACAAAACAACAACCGTTGCAATAGAACTTTCTGCTGAAAATCGAGAAAACCCCGTATAGCTTTGCAACGCAAGTACAGCACCGGAAAAGAAGGCGGTCATAGCAACAACCGGCAGTGAATAATATCCGATGATTATTAGCTGCTTTGCTATTAAACCTATATAAAAAGGTCTTTTAGCAAACCCAACAAAAGTTCTGGCTATGAATATAGAAAGAACTCCGATCGAACGAGTAAAATCGATTGATTTACTACCTAATTGCTGAACTAATGCTAGCATATTGACATTTTATTAATAATATTTTTCAAAAACAGTTTATTTATAAGTATATATTCTATCAAAGCGATCGCCAAGCCCCGTTAAAATTTCATGAGCATTTGTTTGAGCGATTTGCGCTATTTTATCAGGAGTGCAATTATCACCAATTACCTCAACTCTTTGTCCAAGAAACACCTCTTCTGCCGGCACTAAGGAGACATCAATACTTACTAGATCCATTGAAACTCTGCCAATTATAGGCGCTTTATGACCATTTATATAAACAGTAAATTTGTTACTTAAATGACGGGAAAATCCGTCCGCATAACCAATCGGAATAGTGGCAATTGAGCAACTTTCTATAGTAGAATTAGTATAGGTACTGTTATACCCGACAGATTCACCTGATGGTAACTGATGCATTTGTATAATAGGTGCAAATAATTGAACTGGGTTTTTTATAGCCAATTCATTAGTTGGGTTGATACCATATAGAGCTGCACCAGGCCTTACTAGATCAAATTGGTAATCAAGACCTAAAAAAATACCACTTGAATTTGCCAAACTTCTTTTAGCATTAGGAAATTTACTGGCTAATTTAGTAAATTTTTCGAGCTGTTTTTTATTGTACAAATTATCTGACTCTTCCCCGCTTACCAACTGGCTCATAACGCATAATACATCAAGCCCTGCAGTATCTTCTTGTACTAGATTAATAGACTCTGATTCAGGCATTCCTAACCTATTCATTCCTGTATCAAAATGAATAAAACAAGGCAAAGGTTGATGAAGTTTGAAGGCAAATTCTTGCCAAACCCTAATTTGTGCAAAATGATTTAAAATTGGCACTAGACCATGTTCTTTAAACGCTTTAGTTTCACCAGAGAACACCCCATTCAAAACGAAGATATTTATATCAGCCCCTAGTATTTTTCTTAAACTCACTCCTTCTTCGATATTGGCTACAAAGAAATGCTTGCAACCGGATTTCTTTAAGACAGGAGAAATTTGTTTCATACCAAGACCATAGCAATTAGCCTTTACCACAGCTCCCGTTTCAGAATTAGGACATAACATGCTTAGAGCACGATAATTCTCTTCTATTACATCTAGTCTTATTTGCAGAGTACATTTTGAACTTATCATATCTAGGACTTACTCTGATAATACTTAATTAATCTATCTTTGATTTCTGGTATTACAAAAGCTGAAATATCACCTCCTAAACTCACGATTTCTTTTACCAATTTAGAAGAGATAAATTGATTCTTCTCAGATGCTGGAAGAAAAATAGTTTCTATCCTTTCGTCCAATCTTGAATTCATACAAGCCATTTGAAACTCATATTCAAAATCTGATACGGCTCTAAGTCCTCTGATAATGAAATGAGCGCCTACTTTACTTGCAAAATTTACTAGCAAGCCATCAAAGTTCATTACCTTAACATTCGAAGCTATTCCATATTTTTCTAGGTAAAGAGTTGCCATCTGACATCTTTCTTCTATTGAAAACATTGGTTCTTTAGATACTGAAGATGATATTGCCAAGATTAACTCATCACAAATTCTGCTTGCTCGAGAGATGATATCTGCGTGTCCGTTTGTAATTGGATCAAAAGTTCCTGGGTATATTCCTATTAGTTTATTCGCCATAAATTAGTACTTCGTTTATATCGTTTTTAAGAAAAACATCCGCTTAAATTAGGAGACAAAAGCAATTCTAGGCAATTTTTATACAAAAACATACTTTTTTTGTATTTCTACAATAAAAAAGTACAAAATAGCTTGTATTCTTTATCTTCAACCGATTACGAAATGGTTAAATTGCTATAGCTCTACTTTTTCAAGCAAGCTATTAAGTCGCTTGGAAAAAGCGCTAACATCATAAACTGGCTCACCTTCGATAATACAAGCCTGGTCGTAAAGTAAATGAACAAGTTCTTTGTTTTGTCTATCCTTATCGTGGTCGTCAATTTCTTGGCTAATTTTTTTGATAATATGGTGATTAGGGTTGATTTCCAAAATCTTAGCACTTGCTCCGGCGAGTTGTTTTTGCTCAATTAAATATCTTTCCATACGTATATCCATCGATCCACCAGAAACTGCTAAACATGCTGGACTAGACGCTAATTTTTTAGAAATTGTTACATCCTTTACAAGATTACCCAATGACTCTTTAAAGTATTTAACAAGAGCGACATGATCCTCTTCCACGGCGTTCTTAGACTCTTGTTCTTGAATGGTATCTGTTGAATTACTAAGATCAATATCACTTCTAGTAACTGATTTTATCTCAACCTCTTTATATTGACCATTAACATTTACCCAAAAATCATCGACAGTATCTGTAAATAAAAGAACATCAATATTTTTACTTAAGAACCCTTCAATTTGTGGGTTATTACGTAGTTTTTCTGGATTATCACCGCTTAAATAATAAATAGTTTTGTCTTCACCCTCGCAAGAAGCAAGGTAGTCATCCAGACTGATCATCTTATCATGCAATGCGCTTCTAAAAATGCACACTTCCAAAAGTTTTTCATGATCACTAGTTACTTCGCACAACCCTTCTTTCAAGGCACCACCGAAGTTATTCCAAAATTCTTGGTACTTATCGAAGCTAGTTTCTTTTTGTTTTTTTAGCTCCGATA
This sequence comes from Candidatus Megaera venefica, assembly GCF_034554655.1. Lineage (NCBI taxonomy): Bacteria > Pseudomonadati > Pseudomonadota > Alphaproteobacteria > Rickettsiales > Rickettsiaceae > Candidatus Megaera > Candidatus Megaera venefica. The sequence goes on along the minus strand of NZ_JARJFB010000064.1, from coordinate 1,122 downwards.
ACACCTTTTTGGTAATAGATTTTTTTATCTTATCTATTGTTGCGTTATGCTGCAATGTTTCGCGACTAACGTTAAGTGGTAAATCATCTGAGTCAACCACACCTCGTAAAAATCTTAAATACTGAGGAATCAGGTCTATGTTTTCATCTCCAATAAACACACGTTTAATATAAAGCTTTACACGACATTTACGGTCTGGATGAAATAAATCAAAAGTTTTTGAACTTGGTATAAATAATAAATTAGTAAAGTCAACTATCCCTTCATTACGGTTGTGAATAGTAAGCCAAGGATCGTCAGGCGCGTGGGAAACACTTTTGTAAAATTCCTTGTATTGTTCATCTGATATCTCGGACTTAGACCTAGTCCAGATTGCTGATGAAGAATTAACTTGGTTTTCATGGCCATTTTGATCAACAAAATAAATCGGGACGGCAATGTGGTCAGAGTAGCTTTTAATTATGTGTTTAATTCTAAAATGATCAACAAAACTTTCTTCGTCAGCTTTTACGTGTAGCACCACTTCTGTACCCCTTGTAAATTCTCTATCTGTATCTGAGACAGTGTATTCTCCCTGCCCATCAGAATGCCAAGTACAGACTTTATCTTCTCCAGCTTTTCTGGAGGTAACGGTAATTTGATCAGCAATCATAAAGGATGAATAAAAACCAACACCAAATTGCCCTATCAAGTGGCTATCCTTTTTATTGTCTCCTGAAAGTTGATCAATAAAACGTTGTGTTCCCGACCTTGCTATGGTGCCCAAGTTCTCGTTTAAATCATCACGATTCATACCTATCCCTGTATCTCGAACAGTAATAGTTCTTGCTTCCTTATCTATTGAAACTACAATTTTGAAATCACCATTACCATCAAGAAGATTATTATCTGTTTGACTTAAATACCTGAGCTTATCGCAAGCATCCGAGCTATTAGAAATAAGCTCACGCATAAAAATCTCTTTATTTGTATAAAGAGAATGGATCATTAAGTTTAAAACTTTGCCAATCTCAGCGTCGAATTTTCTTTTTTCCAGAGTCATGATATCCTCAATTAAACATATTATTTGAAGTCATATAGTGCTTATAGTACAATTTTTAAATAGTTAGAGTTGAACTTAAT
>NZ_JARJFB010000063.1:0-10125 GCF_034554655.1 Candidatus Megaera venefica | reverse complement strand
CTTCAGACACATCAAGATCTTGCTGCAAATATTCATAACCACAAAAATATTGCCAATAAATATTTTCCTTTAGCTCTTCCTCCGTAAACGAATCAGAACCGTTGTACATAGCTTGAAGCATTGATAGTGCTAGCATTACTCTATGATCTTTCTTATTTCTACCAAATTGCTTGATTTCAATGTTAGGCAATGCTCTGGCTTCAAGTTCAGACCAATTTACTAAATCCCTTAGTTTATATAACTTGTTTTTAGGATTTAGTTTTGTAGATAATTTCTCTTCAAATAACCTTTCTTGTTTTTGGAGAAAAGTAATATTTTCTATAGGCATAATTTTAAAATCCGTAAGCTTTATGCGGTAATTATACCATTTTCTTATGGATTTTGTAAGCTGTTTATGACATGAAACCCCTTGTTAATTCAGGCGGGGAGAGTTTTGACGGAGGGACTAGGTAACAGAAAATCTCATTAGTTAACTAAATATTAAAAAAATAACTTTTTATTTACAAAGTTGATTGCTCCGCATAAGATTAATTAACTCTAATATTTCACAAGGTATTTTATGCTTAATGAAACTTCTCCTGATGATACTCAAGGCTCTTTACTTACACCTGGAAGCATAGTAGCTATTACTGGCGCTGCACTTTCTTTAATAGGTAGTCTAGCAACTATTATATATGTAAAGGTAAAAAGCAGTTTTAGAGATGTACAAAATAGTAAAATAAAAATAGTTAGTAGTCTGGATGGTGATAAAATAGAAGGAAAGATTGTAATAAATTTAACCAATGACGAAAATTTTGCTACTACTTTAGTACAAGGCAAAAATGGTAAGGAAAGTGAGAATAATTATGAAACTGCACTAAAAGAATTAGTCAGTAACAATACAGCAGACGATAATGATACAGAAACAATTATTGATACCCCTGCACTAACACAAAACTATTCTGAGGCCCTACAAAATAATAGCAATGGCGATCAAATAATTGCTGAAACCAGACACGATTTAATTAAATATGCTTTTAATGCTTATCTTAGCGTAATGAAAACTCTACGAGTTCCATTAAATGAAGAGTTGCCCATATAAAAAGCTTAGACTCTCAACAGTTACCTAATAACCACCTAAACGGCTCTATATTTTTTAATGTAAAAGAAGTCAAAAATAATACACAACTAAAAAAAGAAGACCACCCACCGAAGGTAGGATTAAAACTTCCACCAAAGTCTGAAGAACAAGAATTTACCCCGTCAAAAGCTGCGCAAAAAAAATATACCTCTACTGAATCTTTATCATACGCCAAAGCAGAGAAAACAGACAAACCCACCAAAAACCAAGTTACTACTACTACAGCAACTTTAGTAGACGATATATTGTTATTAAACGATACTGACAGCGACCAAGAAAAAAACATGTCCATGAAAAAGTAAAAAAGGATCAGTCTATTCCTGTTGAAACCCAAGTGAAAGTGGTTGTAACAAATACTACCGACCAAAGGATGGAGTTGGTAGGCGATGCTGCCTATGATGAACCGTATGAGGAATAATACAGTTTACTAATATAAAGTTTCCCCAAACTTGATGCGGTATCTTAGGTATTCGGAGAAGCCTGATAGCGGCGTTCAGGATGACCCGTTTCTCTTTCGACTACCTGCAATACCGTTTAATTATGTTATGCTATAGCCGCGAGCCGCAACCGAAAAAAACCAAACTCTATAATAATTCTTGATTAATTCAATAACAAGATTAATTTATAAAAACTAATCCCTAACTACCATCACTGAAATAGAAGAATGCCTGACAATCTTTGAAGCATTTGGCCCAAGCATGTAATCTCTAAGCTGAGGCCTAACGGCTGAAATAATGATCAAATCAGCGTTTTCACTCTCTGAATATTTTATTACCTCGTCGTAAACGGCTCCTCTACCAATATAATAGCTAACATCTACTCCTTTTGGAACGTACTTTTCTACTATCTCATCAAATTGCTTAGTATATTTTTGCTTTTGGTCGCTCATCCAGTGTCTTGGAAGATAGTCCTCTATCATTTTCATCCCAAAATCAGGCATTATATAAATTAAATGTAATTTTGAACCAAACGCATTAACAAAATTCAAAGCGGGTGGAAAAACTGCCTTTAGTGACTGTTTATCAGCCAAATCAACTGGAATAATAATATTCTTGAACATAAAAACTAAGCTATTTTAATAAAAACTACTTTTGAGTATCACTCTTAAACCCTGGTATAACAAAACCAGTTGTAAATTCAGAATCTTCTATATCATACAGTACAGGATCTGAAGATTTAAATCTACTAAGTCTTGAATCTAAATGAGCTAGAAAATTTTCTACTATCTTTTTATCTACAGATTTACCAGCTACAAATATAGCAGAAATTGCAACTGTTTCTTGATCTTCAGTAATACCAGGATACCCTCCGGCCTCTAGCACTACTTTTTTAAACTGCGGCGAGTTTTTTACCAACAAATCAATTTTATCACTTTCAATTGTAACATTTATCACTTTCAATTGTAACAAAGTCATTCTCGCATACGTGAGTAACCATATTAACCAACATATCTGGATGCCCAGTCATAAGCATGATAGCATCAATTTTACCAGCACAAAATTCTTTTGCATAATCTTCATGAGATATTTCAATATCCTCTGGAGGTTTTTTAAAATCATAATACGCTGCAAGAGCGTCATAAGCGACTGAGCTATCAGACTTAGGAGGTCCATTAGAAATTCTCTTGCCGTCTAGGTCTCCAAAAACTAGTATTTTATCATCATCCTTAACAAGGACAGTAAAATATTCATCATGCAAACGCAATAATTGATACATATCTTTAAATGGCTCAGTAGCTGCAAAATAACCTGTCCCGTTATATGACTCCACCGCTAAGTTTGACAAAGTAAATGCGAAGTCTATTTTTTCTCTTTGTAATAGCCATATATTCTCTAGCGACCCAGTCGTTGGTACTACTTCACATTTAATACCGTCGTTAGCGCGTGATATAAACCGGCATAAATTCAATCCAATATTATAGTATCCCTCAAGCAAGCTACCACTACCGATTTTTATGATTTTTTTCTCGCCAGCACCTGCTGAGCTAGCACATAATATTAATATCGAAACACTCGTGCAAATTAATTTCCAAATCTTCATATCGACCTTCTTTTAAGAGTTATACATTTCTTTATCAAGAGTCCCTTCGGAGCTGTCTATAACTAAAGTTATAGTGGCATCCCCTGTAATATTGATCGTTGTACTTAGTAAGTCTAGTATTCTATCAATGCCCACTAAAAGCGCTACTCCTTCTATTGGCAACCCAACTGAAGTCAACATTATAGGTAGCATAATTATAAATGATCCAGGTATACCAGCTCCCCCAATCGACCCCAGTGTTCCTGTCAAGATAATAACAATATAATCGGATAACGCTAAGTCTACGCCCATTGCTTGAGCGAAAAAAATAACCGATAACCCGAGCTTAATCGATAAACCGTTCATATTAATTGACGCACCTAAAGGTAAAACAAAAGAAGTGCTTGATTCAGAAACGCCCATCCTATTTTTACATACTTGCATCGTGGTTGCTAAACTAGCTTTACTACTACCAGTAGACATAGCAATCATCTGATATTCGATACTTTTTTTGTAAAAAGGTATTGGAGAAATTCTACAAAATACAAATATAATCAAACCGTAGATTAGATACTGTAGTATAAAGGCTAATATTATTGCCTGCACTAATTTCCCTAATGTATATATGATATCTAGTCCTTGGGTCCCAATAACCCAGGCCGTGAGAGCAAATGCAGCATAAGGAGATAATTGCACCACCAAGGCAATCATTTTTAAGACTAGCTTCGCCGCAGAATGAATAAAATTTCGTAGCGGATCAGCAGAAGAGTCCATTCCATTAATTATGATACCTGTAAATATGGAAAAGAACACAACTTGTAAAATATTTGAATCGGCAAAAGCTTGAAACACATTATTAGGAACAATTTCAATAAAGAACTCTAAAAGATCAAAATTATTTTCTTTAAAGTTTTTCTCCGCCACCTGTCCCATATCAAGAACAACACCAGCACCAGGTTGTAGAATATAAGCTACTCCTAGACCGAACGTTACTGCTAAGCAGGTAGTTCCAAGATAAGCCATCACAGCTTTTCTTGCCACTCTTCCAATAGAGTTGGGGTCTCTCATACCCGTAATACCCGAAACCAAACTAAAGAATAGAAGCGGAACAATAACCATTTTTATCAAACGTAGGAAAACCGTTCCAATAGGTTTTATAGTTTCAACATGCTGGGGAGTATACACTCCGAAAATCACTCCCAGAATTAGGCCTAGAAAAACTTTATGCCATAATTTCATAAGAAAACCCCCATCACATTAGACCATAACAGTCATATAATTACAACACACTACTTGCATGAATCCAATCTATATACTTAACCAATCCGCCAGTAATATCAAGCTTAATTATTTGAGGTAATTGATAATTATGATTTAATTTTATCGATTCTTCAATAAGTTTGTAGTTTTTAGATGCCGCTTTTATCATTAAGCGAAACTCTTTTTCTTGCCGACATTCGTCTTCATAATAAAAAAAACTTTTAACTTTATCAACCTGAACACAAGCTGCCAACCTTTGTTCGACCAAATCGCTAGCAATTTTATTCGCTACCTCTTCACTATCAGTCGTTGTGATCACAACACAAGATTCTCTAGATTTCACATTACCTCAACAAATGCATTAGGGGTTTCAAATAATTTAATTTTAATTATTTGAAATGAACTTTTAATAAATAACTTGGGTATAATATCTATTTTAAGGTGCAGCGCTATATTCTCTGCAGTAGGATTTGCTTTTAAGTAATATATATTCTGTCCGGTATAATTAGCAATAAAAGAGCCTAAATTCTCATCATCAGCATGCAAAATTACATTATGGTCAAAATTTAGGTCAATCCATTCTTTCATTACAGATTTTAATTCTCCAAAATCTACAACCATTCCAAGATCGTCTAATTCTTCTGAGCTCGCAGTAATTTCAAGGACATACCTGTGCCCATGAAGATGTTTACACTTATGCTTATGGCCAATAACTCTATGACCAGCATCAAACTCTATACGACGAGTACATTCAACCATAATAACACCTAAAATTGTAAATCATCATGCTGAATTTAATCAGCCTCTTATGAAAATAGAAGATACCGGATCTAAGTCCGATATGACGATGTATGAACAATACTACAAAAACTTCAGCAATTCCTGGCGCTTCTCAAGCTTATCTAAAATAATATCTGCTTGCAAAGACCCCTGCTGCTGATCGAGAAGACTATTCTCCAGAAGTGTGATCTGGTTCATCACATCTGTTTTAGTTTCTCCTTCTAAAACAACTCCAAATTCACTAAGAATATTCAATTCTTCACCAGTAACTTGCGCAACCCCGTTAAAGACAAAATACTTCTGTTCTACTCTATTAAGAAACACTGAAATAATACCGGTGTTAATGTTAGAGATAAGTTTACAATGTCCTGGAAGGACACCAAACATACCTTCTTGACCAGGAAGATTTACCATATTTGCCTCTACATCGAGAAGAGTCATAGACGGTAGTATGATTTTCACTGATAAAGTACTTCTCATATCAAAACTACATTGTTACTTTTTCTTCAAGTTTTTTAGCCTTCTCAACCGCTTCTTCGATCGTTCCAACCATATAAAACGCAGCTTCAGGCATATAATCGTATTTACCCTCAATCAAGCCTTTAAACCCAGCTATTGTATCTTCGAGATCAACAAACTTACCCGGCATCCCAGTAAATACTTCTGCTACATGGAACGGCTGAGATAAAAATCTTTGTATTTTACGCGCTCTGCTAACAATCAATTTATCTTCTTCTGATAACTCATCCATACCAAGAATCGCAATAATATCTTGGAGAGATTTATAAGTTTGCAAGATTCTTTGTACTTCCCTTGCTATATTATAATGCTTATCACCAACTATTTCAGGATCAAGCATCTGCGAAGTACTATCAAGCGGGTCAACAGCAGGATAAATACCAAGCTCTGCTATTTGACGACTCAATACAGTCGTAGCATCAAGATGAGTAAACGACGTCGCCGGTGCAGGGTCGGTTAAGTCATCTGCCGGAACATAAATAGCTTGAACAGAAGTAATAGAACCATGTTTAGTTGATGTAATTCTCTCTTGCAGCATTCCCATATCAGTAGCCAATGTTGGTTGATATCCAACTGCTGACGGTATCCGACCCAAGGTAGCCGACACTTCAGAACCAGCCTGGGTAAACCGGAATATATTGTCTATAAAAAATAGAACATCTTGACCACCATCTAAATCTCTAAAAGATTCAGCAATAGTCAGCCCTGTTAACGCTACTTTTGCACGCGCTCCAGGTGGTTCATTCATTTGACCATATACTAGAGAAACTTTTGATTCTTCAAGTTTATCTGGATTAATAACACCTGACGCAATCATTTCGTGATAAAGATCGTTCCCTTCTCGCGTTCTTTCCCCTACACCAGCAAATGCTGTATATCCACCATGCGCCTTAGCCACGTTATTAATAAGCTCCATAATGATAACAGTTTTACCAACACCAGCTCCACCAAAAAGACCAATTTTACCTCCCTTAGCATATGGAGCAAGGAGGTCTACAACTTTTATACCAGTTATCAAAATGCTTCTCTCAGTGGATTGCTCCTCAAAGGAAGGAGGTTGTCTATAAATCGAAGAATAGGTTTTGGATGTTATAGGCCCTTTTTCATCCACTGGCTCACCAATCACATTCATAATTCGCCCTAAAGTACTAATCCCAACTGGAATTTGGATTGGCTCGCCAGTATCAATTACTTCAGTACCCCTGGTCAACCCATCAGTTGAGTCCATGGCAATGCATCGAACAGTATTGTCCCCAATATGTTGCGCTACTTCTAACACTAATTTTTGACCATTATTTTTACACTGAAGTGCATTTAAAATATTAGGAAGTTGTGCGCCTCCCATAAATTTGACGTCAACAATAGCCGAAATAATTTGAGTAACTTTGCCTTTATTCATAGTTATATATTACCAATTAATTATCTTTATCAATAGCCAACTTTCCAGAAATGCTGTAATTTTCTAGCTCTAAATCTGTTATCACAATCCTTACTTTTTCAGGAGACACATTTACTGAATCACAAACCGCTTTAGTAACTGTTTCTATAAGTTTCCTTTTCTGCTCTAAGGTTCTTCCTTTTATCATTTGTATGTTTATCAACGGCATGCCATACTCTTAAAATTTATTACTAATTATTCAAGGCGCGATGGAGCGAAACCTATATACAATAGGAGAGCTACAAGCAACAATGGAGAAAATACCACTCGATTGGCTATACAGATTCCGCTCCAGAAATTATCTCATTAAGCTCTGTAGTAATAATCGCTTGCCTTGACCTATTTAGTTGAAGAGTCAACTTGTCGACTAATTCCCCTGCATTTCTTGTAGCATTATCCATCGCTGTCATTCTAGCTCCTTCCTCGCTTGCACGACTCTGAAGCAATCCATAATTGATTTGACCACTAATATATAAACTTATAACATTATGCACCAATCCAGAACCTTCATACTCAGAAGAATTATTTATTTTGCTTTCTGATCTGGGCTGAGCCGGCAAAATTTGTTCTTTTGTCATAATTTGCGTCATAGCATTTTTAAATTTGTTATAATATATATAACAAGCACCGACCTTCTGACTCTCGACCAGCCCTATGATTTTATCCTTTACTTCTCTAGCAACGCATTCATAATTACCTTGAGCAACATGCTCATATCCAACTATTTTTTCCCCAAATTCATTCTTCAGCGCGTCTATACCTTTTTTACCTATAATAAGCAATTTAACTTCTTTATTATGTTCTTCTAGTTGCTTAATATCAAGCTTAACTCTCTTGATGACATTTGAATTAAAACTGCCACATAAACCTCGCTCTGAAGTTACAACAACCAAAAGATGAGGCATATTTTCAAGGTCTTTACTAAAAAACCTACGATCCTCTGCTGGCAAGTCCAACAAATTATCGCTTGCAGAAATATCATGCATAATGGCGCTAAGCACAGAAGAATAGTCATTCAGATTTTCCGCCTGATCTTTCAGCTTTTTAAGCTTTGCAGCAGATACTACATGCATAGCTTTAGTGATTTTCTGAGTAGATTTAATACTCTTCACTCTATTTCTAAGATGCTTCAGACCAGACATTTTACCTTAATTGTCTAAAAATTCTTCTACAAACCTAGCAAGATAGACTTTCAGTTTATCTTCGGTTTCTTCATTTAACTGCTTCTCTGCACGTATTGCAGAAAGTATACTATCTCCTTTTAACCTAATATCTTCCATAAGTTTATCTTCAAAAAGACGAACCTTAGACACATCTATCTTATCAAGATACCCCTTAACTCCAGCATACAAAATAACCACCTGCTCTTCTACTACAACTGGAGAATATTGTGGTTGCTTTAGAAGTTCAGTTAGCTTTGCCCCGTGTTTAATCAGCTTTTGTGTAGACGCATCTAAGTCAGAACCAAACTGAGCAAAAGATTCCATTTCTCTAAATTGGGCCAGTTCAAGCTTTAACGATCCAGAAACTTTCTTGATCGCTTTAATCTGGGCAGCAGATCCAACTCGACTAACAGATATTCCGACGTTTACAGCCGGCCTAATTCCCTTATAAAACAAAGCGCTTTCAAGGAAAATTTGACCGTCCGTAATAGAGATCACGTTTGTTGGAATATAGGCAGAAACATCTCCAGCTTGAGTCTCAATAATAGGCAACGCAGTTAACGAACCAGCTCCTTTGTCATCAGATAATTTTGCCGCTCTCTCCAATAATCTTGAGTGTAGGTAAAAAACATCTCCTGGGTAAGCTTCACGCCCTGGTGGCCTTCTAAGTAAAAGCGAAATTTGACGATAGGCAACGGCATGTTTTGTTAGATCATCATAAATAACTAGCGCATGCATGCTATTATCTCTAAAATACTCCCCAATAGCGCAACCTGTATACGGAGACAAAAATTGCAGAGTCGCTGGATCAGAAGCTGTTGCAGCAACCACCGTAGTATATTCCATCGCTCCGGCCTCTTCTAGCTTCTTCACAATCTGGGCGACAGTAGATCTTTTTTGGCCAATTGCCACGTATACACAGAAAATTTTATCCGCATCATTACCGGCGAGGTGCGCTGGTTTCTGATTAATAATTGTATCTATAGCAATAGCAGTTTTTCCTGTTTGTCTATCGCCTATGATCAACTCTCTCTGACCACGCCCAATTGGAATTAATGCATCAATAGATTTGATCCCAGTCTGAACGGGCTCATGCACACTTTTCCGGCCAATAATTCCTGGAGCTTTTACTTCAATATTACTAAAATGTTTTGAGATGATATCACCCTTGCCATCAATAGGCCGGCCAAGAGCATCAACAACTCTACCAACCATTGACATACCTATGGGAGTTTTTAATATCTCTCCAGTACGTTTTACTTTGTCACCCTGGCGAACCGAACTATCTTCTCCCATGATCACAACACCAACCATGTCACTTTCTAAATTGAGCGCCAATCCTTTAACACCAGATTCAAACTCAACCATCTCACCAGCCTGAACTAGGTCTATACCATAAACTTTGGCAATACCATCGCCAACTGTAATTACATACCCAACCTCTTGTAGTTCGCCAAGCTGGTCAATGTTGCCAATTTCACGTTCTAAAATCTCAGATATTTCCGAAGGATTTAACGTCATTTTCTAAAACTCCTTATTAAAAAAACTATATCAACGTCCAAAATACAATAAGTAACTTAAGCTAATTTATATACTATAATCTCGCAGCTATTTTTTGTATTCTATCCAGCATTCCTTGTACAGAGCAATCTATTAGATTGCTATCATACTTAACTATAACTCCTCCTAAGAGCGACTCATCAACACTATGCTCGAGCTCAATTTTTTTATCAAGTTCCGATTCAAGAAGATTACGTATAAATTCCATCTCCTTTTTTTCAAGCTTAAAAGCTGACAATACTTTAACAAATTTAATCCCTTTACTC
>NZ_JARJFB010000062.1:0-10198 GCF_034554655.1 Candidatus Megaera venefica | reverse complement strand
CTATGGCTCATTTTATGATCAAATTCGAAGGGAGAATTTAAGTGCCTATAATCGAATTTACACAAATAGATGGAAAGGCTCAAGGCTTAGTACACCGATTAATGTGGGGTTTTCCCATCATTATCTTAGTATTGTCAATTACATTTGGAATATTTTTAAAATTTCCTACTCATTCATAAAAAAAAACCCCTGATAAATCAAGGGCTTTTCGTATAAGTAACTTTTACTCGTATCTTAAGAACTTTAGTTAATAAGCTCTATTTTAACAGCAGAAGTTTTACCTTTTTGATCTTCCAGTTCATAACTAACTTTCTGACCATCATTAAGTGTAGATATGCCAGCACGCTCTAAAGCGCTTATGTGCACAAATACATCTTTATTACCATCATCTGGTTGAATAAAACCGTAACCTTTATCTGGGTTGAACCACTTTACTTTTCCGTTTGCCATTTTGACTCCTTAAGTTTTTAGTTATCTCTGCTAATTTTAGCAGCATTAATCAAGAGTTATTGTCCGCTTATCTTTAACTCCTGCAGGAAATAAGGAGCTTTTATTCATTAATCAAGTATATTGAATAAAACCTATAGTCTCTGGCAGTAAGTATTAAGAGTTACATAGAAAACCCTACTATTATGATACATAAACCAAGAAAAAATACAAGTAGAACTAAAACTAATTATCTAAAATATCAGTTTAGAATAATGAAATATATGTCATTTTATCCCCTTTTCTGCTGTAAAAATATATTTTTATCCCAAACTGGATCTTAAAGTATTTTCTTGTTTATTATTTCCGCAACTTTTGAAATTTCAGCAAGAGGCTCATAATCATATTTTTCTAAATTATTTACAGACAGATCTAACCTCTTTGCTAAGCCAAGATCCACTAATTGTTGGATAAAATAATTGTGTTTCCTTAATTTAAAACTTGGTGGACAAAACACATAAACTGGCTTCCCTGTACTCACAGCTTCACTACACATCGAAATAGAGTCGGTTGTAGATATGATATATTCTGCTCTACCAAGAACCGCTGGATATGGATTTGATTCTCCACTAAGCGGGTCATAAATAACATTTGGCCAAACAAACTTCTTTGTAAAGTGGCTTTTCACCAATGGTGGAGTTCTTCTGCTAAAGGTAATAAACAATTGTAAGGAATGGTCTTGTGAAATATTTATCAATGCTTTGGAAAGAAGCTCAGCATTATCCGTCGTCAGTTTATAACCTTTTGTTGAACCACCTATTATCACTGCAATATAATTTTTAATTTCAGGATATTTAGTGTCAAAATCACTTTGTGATTTTTGGATTTTCTCTTGCACATTTGTAAGTGCACCAATTACCCTCACTATGTTTGGTAATGTATAGTTAAAACTATCATGCTGAGGAAGAATAATTAAGTCAAATTCCTTTGGCTTAATATTAGGTCGCATTATTTGGATAATTTTTATTTTGTCATTAGACAATTTCTTTAAATATAGCGCAAGTGCTGCCGTTCTCCTACCGGCAGAAATAACTACATCGGGCAATGGTTCTTTCTTCAAATTTGAGAGCACTGACTTTTTAATATGAATTGGAAACATACTAAGGAAATAGCTTGGCAAAGATCCAAAGCTATTATATTCAATATTTTTTATTTCATATTGCTTGCCAATTGTTTCGGCGAGCTCAATTGCTTGGTTGGCATTACCAATCCTATTATCCACTAGAACCCAGACTATAGGCGCTTTCACCATATTTATATTACCATTTGTGCTCATCTCGCTATTCTAGCATCCTTAACGCAAAACGGAAATGACAATTTCTACAAAAATTTAATAATTTAAGTTTTCTCTTTTCTAAAAAAACAAAATTAATTTGTTAAGTATTTTTTAATTATATGGGTTTATCGTATTATTTAGTGGGTTGTGATATTAATTTAGTATAAGGAGGATCTTTATGTCCAAGAAAAAATCATTTTGGGACTGGCTTTTCGGAACGTCATGTTGTGGGGGAAGAGATAAAGATAAGGCTTATACTGGCGAAGAAAGAGAAGAAGACAAGGATAGATCTGGAGACAAAGATAAAACCTTAACAACTAGACAAGAGTTAGAGCAAGAATTTGATGATCAACCAGGATCAGTTTTTAGAGAAATTGATTTACACGAAGATAGCGTATATCGTACCGGAATTTCCGGGGAATATGAGCAAGGGCAAGGGGATAATGATGGTAGTGTAGAAATTAGATAAAATCATTTGTATAAGAGAATAAATTCTCAAGGAGTATTTTTAGGCTTGATGCTTTTATAATGAAAGTATATAAGAGCATCTGCAATTTAATTGCAGATGCTCTTAATATATTTGTAGGTAATTTAAATTTATGGCTAGAACAAAACAAAGCCAAGAAGCTAGAAGCAACGCAGAGGTACTAAAGAACTTGGTTAAGGATCAACTGCAATTTCAACCTGAGGATCAGCTTCAACAACAAAATACTGATAAAACTAATGATCAAATCTTTATATGCGATGCAAATGGTTGTGAGTCTGTTCAAAGCACTAATCTAATTGGTGATTTATTATTTACAGAATATTATTCTGATCCTGATGAATAAGAATTGATTACTGCTTCAATCTCAGCAATACGTTCTGAGATTGATTCCTCTTCACCTTTAACTTCCAAATTTAACCTGATTAGCGGCTCAGTGTTTGATTCTCGTAAATTAAAACGCCAATCAGTAAATTCTAAGCTAATACCATCCATCCGGTCAATACGAGGATTTTTAGCTGCAAAATGGTCTTCCAACCTTTTAATTATTTCTACTGTATTTTCAACCTTATAGTTTATTTCACCACTACAAGGAAACTTACTAATCCTATTTCCTACTAGGACAGAAAGATTATCGCCAGTTTTACTTATAAGCTCAGAAACCAGTAGCCATGGTAACATTCCACTGTCACAATAGGCAAATTGTCTGAAATAATGATGCGCACTCATCTCGCCACCATAAATCGCATTCTCTTGGCGCATTTTCTCCTTAATAAAACTATGCCCGGATTTGCATTGCAGCGGCACCCCACCATGTTCTTTTACTATATCAATAGTATTCCATGTTAACCTAGGGTCATGTATTATTTTCTGATTAGGGTATTTCTTAAGAAAATTTTCTGCCAGCAGCCCAACAATATAATAACCTTCAATGAACTCACCATTTTCATCAAATAAAAAACACCGATCAAAATCTCCATCCCACGCAATTCCAAAATCGGCTTTATTATATATTACCGCCTCTGAAGTAGCTAAGCGGTTTTCTGGAATCATCGGATTTGGCACACCATTTGGAAAATTACCATCCGGCTGCTCGTTAATATAAACAAATTCAAATGGCAAAAATTTCTCTAGCAGTTTAATAACAATTCCAGCGGGCCCATTACCTGGATTAACAACAATTTTTAATGGCTTGAGTTTTTTTATATCAACATATTCAGTAAGGTGAGAAATATAAGAAGTTTTATCTTCCTTTAATAACTCTGATCCCTTTGATCCACTAAAAGTGGGATTAGGTGAATTAAGGATATAGTCATGAATATCTTTTAAACCATCAGATAGCGAAATAGGTCTGCTACCACGACTTACCATCTTCATCCCATTGTAACCCTTTGGATTATGAGATGCGGTAACCATTATTCCACCTCCAACACCACTATTTTCATTACTGAAGGTGTGAAAATATACCTCCTCGGTACCACACAGACCAATATTAATTACACTCGATCCAGAATCAATTAACCCGCTTATTAGAGCCTTGGTAAGCGATAAGCTCTCTAGCCTCACATCATAGCCAACAACTACTTTTCCGGGATTAATAATAGCAGAGTATGCCAAACCAATCTTATACGCAAGCTCCTCATCCAATTCATATGGGACCTTTCCCCTTATATCATAAGCTTTGAAACAAAGTAATTTATTCATATTATAAAAAAGTCCATACTAATTTTGTTAAAATTACTATAGCAGCTTTAGTCTTGGAGAAAAAAGGTAATTTTTATGCTAGTTCCAGTAATTTCGATTTTTCCTGTAAATCAGCAAATATTTCTTTAGCACTAGATACTTTCTTCTTATTTATTACTAAAAAACCATTTTCTGATTCAATTATTGCTAGATTCTTGACACCAACTACAGCAATTGTTTTATTACTACCACTCTCAACATAGCAATTAATGCTATCATAGAGTTTGACATTACCCTTTACTCTATTACCATCCTTATCCTTAGGCTTTAGCATACTCATGGATTCCCAATTCCCAATATCACTCCATCCTATATCACAAGCAACAACTGCTATTTGGCTAGATTTTTCTAGAAGCGCATAATCAATTGAAATTTCTGGAATTGTCTCCCAAATAAGCGAACTTAAAAGTAATTCTCGATAATAACCCGAATTGGTAGAAGATATTGATGTATGAATAGTCTGAATAACCCTTGATAGCATATCAAAGCAATGGGTTTCCAGCTCCTTTATAATTGTTTTTGCAGTACAGCACAAAATACCAGAATTCCAAAGAAATTTTTCTGATTTTAGATAGCCTACGGCAAGAGCAAATGAAGGTTTCTCAATAAAGCGTATAGCTTCATTATTAATATATTCAATATAACCATAATTAGTCTCAGGATAGAAAGGCTTGATACCAAAAGTTACTATTTTCCCTTGTTTTGCTAAGCTTTGTGCCTGTAGTACTGCATTTGAAAACGCAACTGAATCCAAAATAATATGATCAGATGGTAATATCAATATTACCTCATCAGGCCCATAATTATGGAGAACATGAACCACGGCGGCGGCTATTGCAGCCGCTGTATCTCTGCCAGAAGGCTCAATTATTAATTCTTTCCTAATACTATTACTAGTAATAGTATTAACCTCGTCATACTGCTCTTTTACCGCCGATACACAATCTGAAGTAGTAACTGTAATTATATTACTCACTGACTCGATTTCAATAGCTCTTATGAAAGCCTTTTGGATAAAACTCTCATTATTTACCTTTATAAATGGCTTAGGCTTTTGCCTAGTTGATACGGGCCATAAACGACTACCAGCGCCGCCTGCTAAAATCACCGCATGCATATGTTATAACTTAATTAGTAACTAGTTTTAAAACTAGGATTCTATTAACTTATAGTTATATGTCAAACTTGTAATCAAGAGTTGATTATAAAGCTATGTGAAAATATAAATATTGTGGCATCAAAACTGTAAGGTAAGTAGATATATTTATATTTCTTATTTAATATATCTAAAATATTAACATTACTTGCTAAAATGTGATTTTAGAGTTTATAAATCTTACGAATAAGAAAAAAATATTACCCTTCCGGAATAATAAGGTTTGATAATTAACTTAGAGTTGATGTAAGAAACGATGATAATCTAGGATCTAGACAACATAGGGCTGTCATACCGGGCTTGACCATGCGTCTCAGGAAACGGATGAGATACGAGATCGAGTACCAGGATGATTACGGCATTTGGTTGATGTTGTAATCCGAGCCTAAATCGTCATGCTTGACAGACTTTAGTCCTAATTTTTACCAGAAATATTTACTTCTTAAATCAAGCCAGGTTAATTAACCTGCGTTTGGGTTATTGGGATAAGATAATCCAATGTGATTTGCCATATAAATAAACTATTTCTTTAAAAAACGTTCAATTATTTCCTGGTCAGAAACATCATTGTTTTTAGTTTGAGTAAGGTAGGTCTTGACCAACTTTAAAACGGTTTCGGTAAACTCAAATCTGAGTATATCACTCGCTTTTTCTCTTTCATTGTCTATGGCTTTTATAGCCGAGTCTTTTTTACGCGCTAATAACAAACTTAGCTCTTTGTTCCTTGTTTCTACAAGACGCTCAATACTATTTTGTGCACTCTCTAGTATATCTTTTTTTCTTACTTCAAAATCGCCAAGTTCTTTCTCTACTTTATCCAGCAAGCTCTTCGCATCTGCTTTAAGTTTCTCAGCCTGAGCAAGTTTTTGTTTTATTTCTTCTATTCTGGCATCAAGAGATGCTATTATTGCTTTTTTAACAGGCCTATAAGCTAAATATATGAATATTACGAAACAAACTGCAACCACAAAGCTTTCGTCGAAAAAATGCATCATTTTGTTTTCTCATGAATCTTCTTAAGTAAGTCTATATCAGCATCCTTATTTGTAACTTTCTGAATTATAAAAGCCGCTAATTTGATACACGATACTGGCTCATTTAGATGAAATGTATCGACATAAGCTTTTATTTCGGCAAGAGCCTTTTCTTTTTTCTTATCAAGAACAAGAGATAGTTCCTTTGTTTGATGTAAAAAGCGCAAGTCCATTAGTTCAAATGCCTGTTTATTAAGCTCTTCAACATGTAAATTAACCTCATCAAGTTTATTTTCACGCAAATTTTCTATCGACTTAGCTTTTTTACTATATTCTTCTGCATGATTGATGTTTTCTTCTAAAAAACTATTTCTTTGCATTAAAATAGTCTCAGCCTTTGGAGCTATGAACTTACTTATAAGAAAATAAAGAAATCCAAAAACAATAACCAGCCAAAATAGCTGGGAACTAAAAGAAGATACATCAAACTGTGGCATAATCTTGTCCTTTTAATATTATTATTTATCCTAAATTTTCTTATTTAATCTGATACTTAATCTGATCTATGGATAAGAAATTATGGATTTATTTGGCATCACAGCTTGTTATCCTTGTAAAAAGTTATCCTGAACTTGATTCAGGAGCTTTTTCTGCTGCCTGAGATCCTGAATCAAGTTACTTTTTCTCTCGCTTAGGCTTTATACTCTTCATGACAAGTTCTTGTCAAAACACTATTTTTTACTACAATTAGCCTGATTTAATCTGAGACTTGGTATCAAGTAAAGATTAAAAGCATCGCAATAACAAACGAGAATAAACCCATCGCTTCAGCAAGACCTGCACCAATAAGAGCCATTCTCTGCAATTGATCAGCCGCAGATGGATTACGTGCAATTGAATTAAGCAAGGAACCAAAGATATTACCTACACCTAAAGCTGCTCCCAGCATACCAAAAGCCATAAGACCTGCACCAATATATTTTAAAGCCATTGCATCCATTTTCTTCTCCTAAAATTATTATTGAACTAAATCAAGTAGTCATCAGCTTTCCAAAATCCCCAGCTTCAAACTTATACTATTTCCCATTATTAAATAATTCAAACAGATTTTGCAGGAAAGTGATGTGCTAATGTATAATCTCTACTTTGTACAAACACTTATTCTGAAAATTCATTCATCCAACTTAAAATAGGATTTGGTATTACTTGAACCAAAACCACCTACAAAAATTGACTAATGCAGGTTTAACGCATCGTTGAGATAAACACAGGATAATATTGTAAAAATATAAGCCTGTAACGCTGCAACGAATAACTCAAAACCTATTAAAACCACTATAAAAGGTATAGGTAGAATCTTTAAATAAATGGCCATTGAAACTACAAATCCAGCCATAACCTTAAGTAACACATGGCCTGCAACCATATTAGCTGCCAATCGAAGTGATAGGCTAACTGGCCTAGCCAAATATGCAAATAATTCTATTACAACCATGAGAGGAGCAAGCCACCAAGGAGTACCAGCTGGCAAAAATAGAGAGAAAAAATGAAATCCATGCAAATATATTCCAAACAACGTAACTAGCAAAAATACCATCATGGCTAAAGCAAAAGTAATGGAAATGTGGCTAGTAACAGTAAATCCATAAGGAATCATACCGAACACATTACAAGTAAGTATAAACATGAATAAAGTAAAAATCAGTGGCACAAATTTCTTGCCTTTTGCACCAACATTCTGATCCAACATGCCTGTAATCATTCCGTAAACTAATTCACCACTAAGCTGAAATCTAGATGGAACAAGTCCTTTGCCTCGAAATGCTAGCATAAAGTAAAACACTATAAACACGCCAACAACTAGCATAAACAGGGAAGAGTTAGTAATGCTTGTGTCGTAGCCAAAAATCTGCAGATTGACTATTTCTTTAACTCTAAACTGATCTAGTGGACTATGCGCCATTATTTTTAATGTATTTATTCCAAATTGACCTAAAAACTGCAATTGTCGCGAGTATTAAACAGATTATAAGGAAGGCTGGCTTGGAATCAAACAAATTGTCAAAAAACAAACCAATTATTACTCCAACTATAACTCCTGACACCAATTCTACTGCTATATTGAATGCAGCACTTCCACCACTTAAGACTGAGCTTTTATTTTTTTCAGCCTTCAGCTTATCTATTTCTCTTTCAATTTCTTCATACTTTTTATTACTCATTAGAAATCACTACATTTTCTATTGCTTGCGATAGTTCTTCAAACGTATAAGGCTTAGTAAATTGCTTACCGTTTATAAAAAAACTCGGAGTTCCTACAAATTTTGGTTCCCTTGCTATAAGCTTAGTATTTTCTATCAAAATTTCAATCTTTGCTTCATCATTTAAACATTTTGCATATTTTTCAGGTCCTATCCCTCCAAGAGTCCCAATATTTGTTAGAACTTCACGATAGTTTTTGCCAAATGCCCAATTATCCTGTTGTTCTAAAATAACCTTTATAAAATTAAGATAGCTTTCTAAACCACCATCGCAGCGTGCAAGAACTGTCGCATCTAAATCCTGCTTATTACCTATAAATTCTCTTATAACGTAAGCCACCTTACCAGTATCAATATATTTTGCTTTAAGTTCCGGAAGTATTCTTTTGTGATATGTCACACAGTGAGGACATGTAGGCGAAAAGTATTCAACAACAACGATTTTCGAATTACGATTTCCTAAAACCATATCATCAGGCTCAACGTCATATCCCCTTACATGTTTTGGCTTTTCAACTTCAACTTTTTCAGCTTGTTGTTTTGCTTTTTCCTCTTCAGTTTTTTTTGTAGCATCATCCTTACAATCTTCAAGTTTTTTACTATAATTTTCTATCTGATCTTTGGCAGGAGTTTCTGCTTCCTTAGCTTCATTGCAAGCAATTAGCAAAAACAAACTTAGTACTAGAAGGAAAAATTTTCTGAACATATGGTATAATAGAGCCTAGCATTTATATAAATTTATCATTCAACTTGCTATCTGGAATTAGCAAATGGTATCAGATCCTTTCTAACACAGGAAGACAGTGAAATTAAGATAAATTGCATCTTTAATATCATTTTAGGCAACAATTGTCTTTTACTAACAACCATCTTAGCACGCCAAGTGTTCAAACTGAATTACAACAATGCTATGTCGTTTGAATTGAATTAGCATATATTTATAGGAAAGATTTCGTCTTTTAAATATCGCTGTGAATACTCCAAATGCAAATCCATTTTGGGTATGAATAGCGTTTTAAAAGACAAAAGATAAAAAGAAATTTATGCTAATTCAACTTAAAACAACTAATAGTTTACAATACGAACAATTAAAACTGCTAACTAGTTTTAACTAACCTAAACTATGGAAAGCATATAGTTTTGTAAATGCTGCTTTACCACACGCACTGTCTGCTGAACTTAGATTTAACATGATCGCCGGCCATACCTCTTGATTCAGGATCTTCTTCTGTCTCGAATCCTGGATAAGGCATGCGAAGCCCCATAAATTCAAGATGACTTACAAGCCCTGGGTGACTGGTGTTTGCTCTGATGACTTTAAAATATAACAACTATGTTGCCTAACAAATCCCTGATCTATTATCCATAGTTAGTCCCTCCGTCAAAACTCTCCCCGCCTGAATTAACAAGGGGTTTCATGTCATAAACAGCTTACAAAATCCATAAGAAAATGGTATAATTACCGCATAAAGCTTACGGATTTTAAAATTATGCCTATAGAAAATATTACTTTTCTCCAAAAACAAGAAAGGTTATTTGAAGAGAAATTATCTACAAAACTAAATCCTAAAAACAAGTTATATAAACTAAGGGATTTAGTAAATTGGTCTGAACTTGAAGCCAGAGCATTGCCTAACATTGAAATCAAGCAATTTGGTAGAAATAAGAAAGATCATAGAGTAATGCTAGCACTATCAATGCTTCAAGCTATGTACAACGGTTCTGATTCGTTTACGGAGGAAGAGCTAAAGGAAAATATTTATTGGCAATATTTTTGTGGTTATGAATATTTGCAGCAAGATCTTGATGTGTCTGAAG
>NZ_JARJFB010000061.1:0-10345 GCF_034554655.1 Candidatus Megaera venefica | reverse complement strand
CTTCAGACACATCAAGATCTTGCTGCAAATATTCATAACCACAAAAATATTGCCAATAAATATTTTCCTTTAGCTCTTCCTCCGTAAACGAATCAGAACCGTTGTACATAGCTTGAAGCATTGATAGTGCTAGCATTACTCTATGATCTTTCTTATTTCTACCAAATTGCTTGATTTCAATGTTAGGCAATGCTCTGGCTTCAAGTTCAGACCAATTTACTAAATCCCTTAGTTTATATAACTTGTTTTTAGGATTTAGTTTTGTAGATAATTTCTCTTCAAATAACCTTTCTTGTTTTTGGAGAAAAGTAATATTTTCTATAGGCATAATTTTAAAATCCGTAAGCTTTATGCAGTAATTATACCATTTTCTTATGGATTTTGTAAGCTGTTTATGACATGAAACCCCTTGTTAATTCAGGCGGGGAGAGTTTTGACGGAGGGACTAGTTATCCAGAAAATGTAGAAAAACGAGTGACAGGATAGCATGTGGAATCTTATGCTTTTTTACTATAGTATTAAATAAATCACCAAATCAATGTGTTTTAACTAATGCCAGCTTAATAGTTAAAAATCAACTGGAGTAATTTTTGTGGATCATCAAGAGGTAATAGATAAATATAAATCTTATGGAGTAAAGCTTGATGAAGTAGTGGTTAGAAAAGCAATTGATTTTGCTGTTAAGTATCATGGTTCTCAAAAAAGAGCTTCTGGAGAGCCGTATTATTATCATCCTCTTCAAGTAGCTGAAATCATAGCTCAAATGAGATTAGACTCTGATTCTATTGTAACGGCTATATTGCACGATACAATTGAGGATACTGACCTGACTATTGAATGTATTGAAAAAAACTTTTCCAAAGATATTGCTAAATTAGTAGATGGCGTTACCAAGCTAACCAAGATTGAATTTAAGGCTGATAATGTTCGTCAGGCTGAGAATTTTCGTAAATTATTACTTGCAATGAGTGATGATATAAGAGTTTTGTTGATCAAGTTAGCCGATCGATTACATAATATGCGTACCATCGACTTTATCAGTAAACCTGAAAAAAGAGAGAGAATTGCGCTTGAGACTATGGAAATTTATGCTCCTTTGGCTGAAAGGATAGGTGTTCAGCAGATCAAAGGAGAGTTGCAGGATATATGTTTTCGAGTTCTTCATCCAGAAGTAAGAAAGTCAATTTTGAACCGCTTTGATAGTATCGAGAGTGGTAAAGAGAATTTTGTTGATCAAATCGTCCAGCAGATAAAAAATACTATTTCTACCAATGGTATGGAAGCAGATGTTTCTGGTCGTAGGAAAACTCCATATTCAACCTGGATGAAAATGAAACAAAAAGACATCGGCTTGGATCAATTGTCTGATATTGTGGCATTTAGGGTAATTGTAAATTCGGTTGAGGATTGTTATCGTGCCCTTGGGATAATTCATAGCGCATACAAAATGGTACCAGATAATTTTCAGGATTTTATTAGTACACCTAAAAATAACGGATACCAATCGCTTCATACAGTAGTAATTGGACCATTGATGCAGAAAATTGAGATACAGATTCGTACTAAAGAAATGCATGAAATAGCTGAACTTGGTGTGGCTGCTCATTGGCGATATAAGCAGGGGCATGTTGATCATGCGGACGGCAAGAAATATACCTGGATTAGAGAATTACTAGCTATTTTGGATCAAGACGCGGCTCCAGATGAGTTTATACAAAATACTAAGCTTGCGATGTACTATGATCAAGTATTTTGTTTTACTCCAAAAGGGAAGCTTATTGCTTTGCCTAATGGTGCAACGACTGTTGATTTTGCATATATGGTTCATTCAGATATCGGGAATTCATGTGTCGGAGCAAAGGTTAATGGTCGAATTGTACCTCTTAGGACGCAACTTGTGAATGGAGATCAGGTAGAAATAATTACTTCCAAAAATCAAACAGCTTCTCCTTCATGGGAAAAATTTGTGGTTACTGGAAAAGCAAGAGCTGAAATTAAAAAAACAATTCGGGCACAGCAATATGATCAATATGTCAAATTGGGACATAATATTATCAGTAAAGCATTCAAAGTTGCTTCTGTTGAGAACGAAGCTAAAGCTCTTGAAGTTGCTACTAAATTTTTTGATAAAACAAAAAATGATCTTTTCTTTGCGATTGGTGAGGGAACAATTACCAGAGAAGAAGTGGTAAAACAAGTTCAACCAAAGAAAAGTAGATTAAGTTCTACTTTTTCGTTGCTAAAGTTTGGTAGGAAGAGATCCCCAGAGGATAAGCAGGATAATTCTGTACCAATTAAGGGGTTGATTTCCGGCATGGTTATGCATTATGCAAAATGTTGTCATCCTTTGCCTGGTGATAAAATTGTTGGAGTTATACATACTGGAAGTGGTGTGACCATCCACACTTCAGATTGTGAAATGCTAAATAATTTTGCTGGTATGCCAGAGCGAATAATTGATCTGACATGGGATAGCAATACTTCTAATATCCCTTTTGTTTGTAGGATTACTTTAATTCTTTTGAACGAATCAGCTAGCTTGTCTGTAATTTCAACTGAAATTGCTAGAGATGGGGGCAATATTACTAATTTTAAAATTACTAGCCGTAATCCAGATTACTTTGAAATGAATTTTGATATTGAAGTTAATTCAGTTGAACACCTTGAAAAGATTATTAATTCTCTGAGGACGAAAAGAGTAGTTCAAAATGTCCAGAGGGCTAAATATTAAAAAAGATTGTTTTGGTTGTTAGCAATCGAGATCTATACATTCATCATATTCAATTTGGATAGTTGAATGCTCAATATCGAATTTATCATGAAGTATTTCCTTTGTCTTTTTAAGTATTTTGGAGTAATCATGCTCCTCTTTTGCTAAGTTAATGTGCAAAGTAATATAATTTTTGCCCGTATATAATGACCAAATATGAAAATGATGAATATTTTTTATTTCTGGAATATATTTTTTAATTTCATCAATAATTGTTTCAGCTGTTAATCCGCTTGGGGCACCTTGCAATAAAATATGGCCGGAGTTAATAATTAATCTATATGTGGCTTTCAATAATAGTAGGGAA
This sequence comes from Candidatus Megaera venefica, assembly GCF_034554655.1. Taxonomy (NCBI): domain Bacteria; kingdom Pseudomonadati; phylum Pseudomonadota; class Alphaproteobacteria; order Rickettsiales; family Rickettsiaceae; genus Candidatus Megaera; species Candidatus Megaera venefica. The sequence continues at coordinate 7,268 of NZ_JARJFB010000061.1, read as the reverse complement.
ACAAATAGTGATAATAGGGGGTCGGCAATTACTTTGCCGGTAAATATTATAACTATTCCAGCTGCAACTGCAGCCAAAGAACCAAGTAAATCACTTAAAACATGAATAATAGCACTTTTAATGTTCATGTCCTCATGATTTCCTTGGCGTAAAATAATAAAAGAAATGGAATTTACTATTAAGCCTAATGCACCTATATAAAATAATATATGGCCGTTGATAGGAGTAGGGTTGTATATCTTATTAATTGCCTCATATATAATCCATAATGTTAGTGCTAATAAGCTAATTCCATTTATAAAAGCTGCTATAACTTGGAATCTATGATAACCAAAAGTTCGTTGGTTATCGGCAGGTTTTTGGGATATAATTATGGAGAACCAAGATAGAAATAGTGCAAAAGCATCGGCGAACATATGACCTGCATCAGCAAGTAAAGTAAGGGAGCCGCTGAGCACACCTCCAATTACTTCCACTATCATAAAACTTACAGTAATAAATAATGAGCATAAAAGAAGCTTACTGTTTGTAGCCGATGCGTCTTTAGGGTTATGAAAATGATCCGACATAAATTTACACTTTTTAAAATAGCTATATAATCTATTAAAGATCTTACAACTAATATAATGTTAAAAAAAGAATGACAAATATAAGCTACAATAGTTACTTGAAATAAGTTTAGTCGTTGTAATATCTTTATCAAAATCCTAACTGAAAAATTGGGGTTAAAGAGTTAGGAAAAAATAATAAATGACAAAACCTATCCGGATTAGCTTTACTTGAAATAGCATCAAGGCTATTTTGTAACAACATAGTTAACTATATTAGAGTTTTCATTGAAAAATAAAAAGATAATCGGTATCGGGACTGACATAGTTAACGTTAAGAGAATAGAAACTATATTTAAAAAATATGGGGATAAATTCCTGAGCAAAAATTTTCATGAATTGGAGATTGTGGATTTTAAAAATTTGCCAGAACATAAAAAACTAGGTTATTTAGCAAAAAGATTTGCTGCAAAAGAAGCCATAGCAAAAGCTTTGGGTTGTGGTATAGGAGAGAATTTGGCATTCGTTGATATTGCTGTTACTACGAATGAATTTGGTGCTCCTAAGGTAAAAATAGATTGCAAAAAGAATTTGGATATTAGTGAATACGATATCCATGTTTCTTTATCAGACGATCAGCCATTTGCAGTTGCATTCGCAGTAATTACTAGTTAATATTGACCGGTATTATATTAAAGCTCATTTTTAACGACACAATGAATTCTGTCGATTTCCTTTAGGTTCGCGTATAAGCATATGCTGCGCAAAGCCGTCATGAAATTCGTTTGTCTAATTTAATCTGAGATCTGATAGGAATCAAAATTTATGAGGGCTAGAGCAGATGTTACTACTTGAACTTAAGAGAAAAAGAGGAACATTAGATACAATTCATTTTGTTGGTATTGGTGGTATTGGCATGAGTGGGATTGCCGAAATTATGTATAACCTTGGCTATAAAGTGCAGGGTTCAGATTTATCGGAAAGTCACAATACTAAGAGGCTGCAAGAAAAAGGTATTAGGGTTATTATTGGACATGAAAAGCAAAATGTAAGTAATGTATCGTACGTTGTTATCTCTTCTGCCGTAAAGTCGGATAATCCTGAAGTTGTAGCAGCAATAGAAACTAAGATCCCGGTAATTAGAAGAGCTGAAATGCTTGCGGAACTGATGCGTTTGAAGTGTTCAGTAGCAATTTCTGGTTCACATGGAAAAACTACTACTACTTCGCTAGTGGCATGTTTATTTGAAGCTGCTGGTCTTGACCCAACAGTAATTAATGGTGGGATAATTAATAATCGTAGTACAAATGCATATTTAGGAAAAAGTGATTACTTGGTAGTAGAGGCAGATGAATCTGATGCAACATTTATTAAGATTCCCTCGACGATAGGTATTATCACTAATATCGATCCTGAGCATATGGATTACTATAAAGATTTTGATACTTTAATATTAGCATTTAAAAGCTTTTTTAGAAACTTACCTTTTTATGGTTTTGGCGTTGCTTGTATTGACCATCCAGTTGTTAGGAAATTAGTGGAAGAAGTAACAGAAAGAAGAATTATAACTTACGGAATTGATTCAGCAGACGCTCATATTATAGCATATAATATTAAATCTGATACTTATTCTTCAACATTTGATATTAAATTTCAATTGCCAAGTTCAGTTGGCGTAACAACAATAGAACATATAACAATTCCAACACCGGGAAAACATAATGTCTTGAATTCATTAGCAGCTATTGCAGTGGGTATTGAGCTTGATTTCGGTATAAAAGTAATCAAAAACGGATTCAAAGAGTTCCAAGGAGTTAAAAGGAGATTTACTAGAGTAGGGCAATATAAAGGTGCAGAAATAATTGATGATTATGCGCATCATCCAGTTGAAGTCGCAGCAACATTAGCGACAGCACGAGTTATTGCAGATAGTCGCGCTGCTCGTGTGATTGCTATCTTTCAACCCCATAGATATTCAAGGCTTGAGAATTTATTTCTTGAATTTTCTAAATGTTTTGGTGACGCTGATGAAATTTATATTATGGATGTCTATGCAGCTGGCGAGTTGCCAATTAAAGATATTAGCGGTGAAAATCTAGCAAAATCTATACAAAAATTAGGAGCTAATGCAAAGTATTTAAGTATGCATGATGATATTCCTTCAATTATTAGAGATACTGCCAGAGGGGGGGATTTGTTTGTAATGATGGGCGCTGGAAGCATTAGCACATGGGCCAATCAGTTGCCAGAAAAATTAGATTTATTTCAAAATTCCACTTTAGAAGGTGATTTGGGTGTTGGTGCGACACTCGAATCCTCACGTGCATTTAAAAGCGCTCCAGATCTACGGCTTTCCGATTCTCCTGCAAATTCCTCTTCTATGACTAGTTTGAAAAAAATCCGTTGGTGAAATAACTTTTATGAAATTACCACTTGTTAGGGGAAAATACAAAGAGAACTACAAGCTAGCTCACTTGACATGGTTTAAAGTTGGTGGAGCTGCTGATGTATTATATAAACCAGTCGATGAAGATGATATAGCAAATTTCCTGAAACAAAACGGTGGTAAATTGCCCGTGACCGTTATTGGTGCTGGTTCAAATATAATCATTAGAGATAGAGGTGTTGAAGGGGTTGTTATTAAACTTGGTAGTGGTTTTACGGAAATAGAAATTTTACCTGAGGGCGACCTTATAGTTGGAGCGGCTTGTTTGAATTTTAATCTAGCTAAATTTGCCCAGGCAAATGGTATAAAGGGGTTCGAGTTTTTGGTAGGTATTCCAGGAACAGTCGGCGGAGGGGTGGCAATGAATGCTGGATCATATGGCTCAGAGTTTAAAGACATAGTGAAATCGGTTTATGCGTTTGATAAGATTGGTGCCCAAATGCAAATTCCACTTAAGGACATTGGTTTTGATTACAGAAAAAATTCTCTGCCAACAAATCTAATATATACAAAAGTGGTATTTCGAGCTGACAGAGGAGATCCTAATGAAATTAAATTGAAGATGCAGGATATAAATAAAAAAAGAGCTGAGACTCAGCCTATTACTGAAAGAACTAGTGGGAGTACTTTCGCCAATCCAGAGGGGAAAAGGGCTTGGGAGTTAATTGACCAGGCTGGACTTCGAGGGATGCGAATAGGTGATGCAGTGATATCTGAAAAACACTGCAATTTTATGATAAATCAGGGGAATGCTAATGCTTCTGATATAGAGCAATTGGGTGAATTTGTAAAAAATAAGGTCAAAGATCATAGCGGTATTGAACTTAAATGGGAAATTAAGAGAATAGGAAGAAATGAAAAAATTTAACACGATTTACTTTGCAAAATCGAAGGTAGTCGATTGCTCCCAAAAAGATAGTATGATTCTTGATAAATATGTAGAAAAAAATGGTCAAGAAGTCGATAAATTTAAATTAAATGTCATCATTGGTAAAAAGTTTGTTGTCGTTGTTGGTGGCGGTATGTCTGCTGAAAGGGAGGTTTCTTTCATGTCCTCTAATGGGATTGTGAATTCTCTATTGGAGCTAGGGCATTTTGTAGTGTTTGTTGATATGGGAGCCGATATTTCGTACGTTTTGCAACAATTGAACCCAGATGTGGTATTTAACGGTCTGCACGGTACATACGGTGAAGACGGCTGTTTGCAAGGGGTACTTAATATTCTACGTATTCCATATACAGGCCCAGGGGTTCTTGCTTCCGCAATTGCGCTGAATAAGAAAAAATCCCATTTTATTTGCAAAGCAAACGGGATCAACGTGGCTAAAGCAATATTTGTTAGAAAGTCAGATAATATAAAAAACGATCCAATGCCTAGGCCATATGTAATAAAACCTTTGTTACAAGGTTCAAGTATTGGCGTTGAAGTAATATTTGAAGAAGATAACTTCAGTTTTGCAAACTATGAATTTGAATATGGAGACGAGATTATTGTCGAACAATATATCAAGGGTAGAGAAGTGCAAGTTGCGGTCTTAAATGGTAAAGCAATGGGGGCGCTTGAGATAAAATTGTTAAAATCAAAACGTTTTAATGATTACCAGGTTAAGTATAGCCCTGGTTTTTCTGAGCATTTACTTCCTGCTCCTATACCACAAGATGCATATAGTAAAGTGTTGGAAATATCAGAGTATGCTTGTCGCGTGTTTGATTGTGACTCGGGTATAATGAGGGTAGATTTTATCTATAATGAAAAAGAAGATAAATTTTATTTACTTGAAGCGAATACCCTCCCAGGTATGACTTCAATGTCTATGTGTCCAGAGATAGTGGCGCTTAAGGGGATTTCATATGTCCAGCTGGTTGACCGAATTCTTAGTGGTGCGCAATTCGAAAAATGAAAAATAGAACGAATCGCACTTCAACTAAAGTAAATATTTCTTTTCGAAGGAGGCTTTGGGCTTGCTACCATCGGGTTGCTTTGCTATTAAAGATATTTATAGTACTATTTGCTGTTGTGTTTTTTTACACTAATGTACTCGATAATTACAAACGTATAGCTCAAAATTGGTTTTTCGGGTTGTCAGCAAATTATGGTTTTATTTTAGAAAATATAATAGTTGAAGGTCAAAAAAATACTCCACTAAAAGAAATAGTTGATTCATTGATGGCAGATAAGGGAGTGCCTATTTTTGCCATAGATATTCTAGCAGTAAAAGAAAGGCTAGAAGAGAATATGTGGGTAAAAGCTGCGGTGGTAGAAAGAAGATTGCCATCAACAATATATATTGCGGTAGTAGAACGTACCCCAATAGCAATTTGGCAATTTGAACAGCGTTTATACCTGGTTGATTCAGAAGGAAATCGCATTTCTGCATATAATGGGAAGGAGTTTGAAGGTCTTTTACATGTTGTAGGTCAGGATGCCAATATTTATGCCCAAGTTCTGCTTGATGAGTTAAACAAATATCCTAATTTAGCAGCAAAGGTAAAATCCGCGGTGAGATATGGGCAGCGTCGTTGGAATCTTAATTTCAAAGAAGGAATTACTGTAAAGATGCCAGAAACGGGCTTTATGACGGCCTATGACTATTTAAATTCTCTGGATAAAAATAACAAGTTATTTAACCAAAGTTACAAAATGTTAGATCTCAGAGATGCTAACAAATATTACTTAGAAAAAAATTAATATTTGTGCTTGCAAGTAAATTTTTCATGAGTTATCTTCGGTATTGATTAATGTGAACTTGAAGTTGAATAAATTATGAAATTTGATATAGATATCGCCATTGTTTTTGGATTTTTGTTTATTAATCTTATTATCGGACTGTTCTACGGAAGAGGAGTTAAAAATATCAAAGATTATGCGCTCGGTGGACGAAATTTTAGCACGGCCACATTGACTGCTACGATCATTGCAACGTGGATTGGTGGTGATAACTTTGCATTATATTTATCAGAAACATATACCCACGGTTTATATTTTATATTTTCAGTCTTTGGAGCGTTTTTAGCATTTTTAATTACTGGTCATATTTACGCGCCTAGGATGGCGGAGTTCCTTGGTGATTTGTCTATTGCTGAGTCGATGGGTAAATTATACGGTAATAATGCTAGAATTATAACCTCTTTGTGTGGTTTTATACTAATGATTGTTGTCGTATCAATACAGTTTAAAATAGCTTCTACACTTCTAGGTCTATTAATAGGTAGTTCTGGCATACATACAACAGTAGTAAGTGCAATTATTGTGATTATATATTCTAGCTTTGGCGGAATAAAATCTGTAACATTTACTGATGTTATTCAGTTCTTTACTTTTGGTACAGTGGTACCAGTTATAGCGCTAATTGTATGGTCGGGGATAGATGATGCTGATATTGTATTTAATACTATACAGACTAATCCATTATTCGATTTAGGTGAATTGTTTGATTATCGGACACCAAAATTTTGGAGCTTCTTAAGTTTAATGTTATTGTATATAATACCTGGTTTTGATCCGTCTACCTTTCAAAGAATGGCGATGTCGCGAAATATTAGCCAAATGCGTAAGGCCTTTACATACGCAGCAGTAGCTGTCTTAGTTGTTCAATTACTAATTTCTTGGATTTCAGTTTTAATTTTATCAAAAAATTCTGGGCTCGATCCTAACAATCTATTTGCTTATATCTTAGAAAATTATTCATTCACTGGGCTAAAAGCGATGTTTGTTGTTGGTGTTATGACAATGGTTATGTCGACAGCTGACTCTTGTCTTAACTCTGGTGCTGTAATGTTTTCACATGATATAGCATCTAATTTAAAATTTATTAAAAAAGGTAATGAGTCCCTCCGTCAAAACTCTCCCCGCCTGAATTAACAAGGGGTTTCATGTCATAAACAGCTTACAAAATCCATAAGAAAATGGTATAATTACCGCATAAAGCTTACGGATTTTAAAATTATGCCTATAGAAAATATTACTTTTCTCCAAAAACAAGAAAGGTTATTTGAAGAGAAATTATCTACAAAACTAAATCCTAAAAACAAGTTATATAAACTAAGGGATTTAGTAAATTGGTCTGAACTTGAAGCCAGAGCATTGCCTAACATTGAAATCAAGCAATTTGGTAGAAATAAGAAAGATCATAGAGTAATGCTAGCACTATCAATGCTTCAAGCTATGTACAACGGTTCTGATTCGTTTACGGAGGAAGAGCTAAAGGAAAATATTTATTGGCAATATTTTTGTGGTTATGAATATTTGCAGCAAGATCTTGATGTGTCTGAAG
>NZ_JARJFB010000060.1:0-10394 GCF_034554655.1 Candidatus Megaera venefica | reverse complement strand
AAAAAATGAATGTGCGGTGATTTATTTTTGAAATTCTTGAAATTATATCAAAAATTTAGAGTTTTGACGGAGAGACTATTTAGGCGGCGGGGTAAAACCAGGATGACAGGCTTTTATTCGGATTTTTACCAGAATATCCATTTTTTACACCAAACTCAGGTTAATTTAACCAAAATTGCCACCGTTGCTTACGTGCCCCAAACTCGGCTATCTCCATCTAATCCCTTAGTGCCTTTCTTGCGCTATCGACAAGTTCTTTAAGTGTATATGGTTTGCTTAAAAAGAGGTGTTTTTTTAGTTCTATGCCATCCATTGCAGTTTCGTCGTAACCGGATGTTATTACTATTTTTAAGTCTGGGAGTTCTAGTTTAATCAATTTTGCTAGGTCATAGCCGTCCATAGATCCAAGCATTACATCGGTTATTAATAGGTCGATTCTTCTCTGATTTTGTGTGACGATTTCTAGGGCTTCTTCGGCAGTTCTTACATCCAATACATTGAAACCAAAGTCGCTTAAAGCGTGAGCGCCAAACATCCTTACAGAATCTTCGTCTTCAACCAATAAAATGTTATAATCAGAGGAATTTAATTCAAGAGATTCATCTGGAGATATTTCTGATATAGCAGATATATCGGCATCTTTGACATGATTGATATAAATAATGAAGCTGGTTCCTATATTTTTTTGTGACTTCACTAGAACATGGCCACCAAGTTTTTCAATAATTTGAAAAACAGTCGCTAATCCAAGGCCGGTGCCAGAGGAATCTTTTGTTGAAAAAAATGGATCAAAAATCTTGGGTAATATTTCTTTTGGAATACGGATACCAGAGTCACTGACCTCAATTCTGACATACTGCCCTGGTTCTATAATTTTTGAAGTATTTGGTTTATAATATCCTTCAGTAGTATGCTTATTGTTTATAAAGGCAAAAACGATACCGATAAAAATATTTCCGCCATTTGGCATAGCGTCCCGTGCATTTATTATTAGGTTGATAATTATTTGTTCAAGTTGAATTGGATCGGCATATATCACAGCATCTTTGTCTATATTAGTGATAACAATTTTATATTTCTCACTAAGTAATTGTGAAAATAAAGGGGTAAGCTCTGTGAATAGCTCAGCGATATTTATATTTATTGGTTGAATTGAAGATTTCTTAGCGAAAGAAAGAAGCTGCTTAACAAGCTTTGCCCCCCTGAGTGCATTTGATTTTATTTGATAAGCCTCTTTAAACGAATTATCACTGCGCGCATAGCGATTTAGTAGTAAGTCGCTATTACCGATAATTACTGTCAAAAGATTATTAAAATCATGGGCAATTGCGCTGGACAATTGACCAAGCGATTGTAATTTTTGTGAGTGTGCATTTTGCTCGGATGTTAAATCAATTTTCCCGAAATGTGCTTTTGCTGTAATAATTATGATTAAGGCAGTAAGGCCAAATGTATTTACGATAAAGAAAGTTCCAGGGTTGATCCATTCTGTTGTGGCTGCAAGTGCTACAACTATAAACGTACAAATGATGATCAAAGATGGTTTAATATTAGCCAATTCCTACTAATTCCTCTAATTTTATATTGAATTAAAAATCAGAAACTCTGCCTCCTTTTTCCCAGTCGCCATATCTTGTTGGTTCGAGTCCTTTTGGACCACCAAATTCTTCGGGCATGTTTTTGCTTGAGCTTTTTTTGATTGTTGGTGTATTATCCAGATTATTATTTTCTTTCATGTAGATGATGAAGTTTTCCCATTTAACCAGGCTTTATACTAGTCAGTCCATTTGTAAAAATCAAACTCTAAAAATAGAAAACGAAGATTTTCATTACTTAAAGTCAGTGATGCGTTTGAAGAAGTCAGATATTTTTAGGGTATTTAACGCTATTGATGGTGAATTTGCTGCTAAAGTAGAAGAATTTGTCGGTAAGTCTCACGTGACTGTTCGTATTGAATCTCAAATTAGGGCTGTTACAGTTGAGAAAGAGCTGATACTTGCGCTTTGCCTTATTAAGCCTGATCGTATGACCGAAGCTATAAAGTCAGCTACTGCCCTTGGTGTGACCAAAATTATCCCGCTTTTGTCGGAAAGAACTCAATATAAAACAATTAACAAAGGAAAGATGGAGAGATGCATCATAAGTGCTACAGAGCAAAGTGAGAGATTTAAGCCAGCAGAATTGGCGCAAGAAATGCAGCTCAGTGAATTTTGTAAATTACCTGAAATTGAACAGGTGATTTTCGCTTGTGAATCAGAGATTAAGACAAATAGAATCATTGATATCCCAAAGCTGAAACGAACAATAGCTGTCTTAATAGGTCCTGAAGGTGGTTTTTCTGAGAATGAAATGCGCCATATTAAATCATATGATCACGTATATCCTATAAGTTTGGGTAATACAGTCCTAAGAACTGAGACAGCCGTTACTGCCGCGCTTGCATGCGTACAAATGATGAGAAATAATGCCTGATTTAGAAATTGAGAAGAAATTTATTGGTAAAACTATTGCTGGTGTTGATGAAGCTGGTAGGGGGCCCCTTGCTGGGCCGGTAGTTGCTGCTGCTGTTATAGTAGATCAAAATAATATTATTAAAGGTATAAAGGATTCTAAGAAGCTCTCTAAGAAGAAAAGAGAGGATATTTATCACCATATAACATCGAATTACCTCTGGTCAGTTGGAATTGTTGGATCTAGCGAAATTGATGAGATAAATATATTGCAAGCAACGATGAAAGCCTGCCGTCTAGCGGTTTCTATTCTTGAAGTAAAGGCTGATATTGTACTAGTTGACGGTAATATGAAATTTGATGACCAAAGATTTTTAAGCATAATAAAAGGGGATGATAAGTCAATTTCAATAGCTGCATCGTCAATTATTGCTAAGGTAACAAGAGACAGGTTGATGGATAATTTGTCAGACGAATTCCCCGAGTATAAGTGGCGCCAAAACTCAGGCTACGGAACAAAAGAACATATGGAAGCAATAATAAAGTATGGGCAGTCTGTGCATCATAGAAAGAGTTTTAAAGTTAAAGGTAATGCTGCAGGGCATGGTTTGTAAATGATCACAAGCGAGATATAAAATACTGCTTATTGTTAATGGAGATAGTGATGATTAGTTGGCTTAAAAATGGCGTATTTGCACTAGCAATTGCTGGTCTGTATTCAGTCGTTCTAGTTGTGCTTAGAACCCCTGGCCTTGGTCAAGTATTTTCCGACCCCATGGTATTCAGAACTGCTTTAGTTATTCATGTGAATTTATCTGTACTCGTCTGGTTACTTGCTATTACAAGCGCTGTTTGGAGTGTATCAAAGATTAAATCAGGCTTCGAATCGGTCTATGCTAAGGCCGGGTTCGTTGGAATGTTGCTTATGGCTCTTAGTCCTTTGTTCCCTGGATCAGAGCCGGTAATGAATAATTACGTGCCAATGCTAGAAAACCTTGTTTTTATAATAGGACTAAGTCTTTTTGGTGTAGTAATTTTGATCTTCTCGGTACAAATAGTCGTTATGAGTTTTATTAAACAAGATGCCTTTTCTTATGGGGACAGAATCGTTGTGATTACTAAATGTACTTCGGCATTATTATTTATCGGTGTGTGGGTTTGTTTTATACTCTCTTATTTTGGTATTGATTCTTTGACTAATATCGTTCCGCTCGAGATTGATTATTACTACGAAATGCTTTTTTGGAGTGGGGGGCATTTGCTTCAGTTTATATATACTCAAGTGATGATGTTTGCTTTGCTTGCTTTAGCTGAAACTTGGAAAGGGGGAAGACTGAATTATACCAATGTTTATGAGATGTTGTTGGCACTTAATTTTGTTCTGGCGCTTTTTATTTTTATTGGTCATTTTTATTATGATGTTTCCGACGGTGTTTTCAAAGAGTTTTTTACTCTACATATGATTTATACTGGCGGCCTTGCGCCAACGATTTTTATTTTAGCTTTATTATTTGAATTACTGACAGCTAGAATAAAAAATGTCCCACCTTTCGTATCGGCGGCATTCTTAGCGTCTTCTTTACTGTTCTTGTCTGGAGGGTTAATTGGAGCAATTATATCTGGTGTAAATGTTACTATTCCTGCACATTATCACGGATCAATTGTTGGAATTAGTGTGGCCTTTATGGGTCTTACATATTTAATTTGTTTTAAAGCAGAGATCAAGAAAACACTGATTCACTCGGATGGATTAATTGGTAGGTTATATGATATTTTAGAAAATTGGCAAGGAAACAAGTCGGGCAAAGTTGTCGCTTGGCAAATTTATGTTATTACCTTTGGTCAGTTGTTGCACGTAGCGGGGTTAGCTCTTGCTGGCGGGTATGGAGTTCTTCGAAAAACACCAGGGAGTGATATGCCTTTCTCTGCAAAGATGTATATGGGTATGGTTGGAGGTGGAGGTTTGATTGCGATAATTGGTGGCTTGATGTTTGTTTATATTTGTGCTAAAAACTTATACCGTTCTTCAGTTTAAATGATACAAACGAATTTTGTGAGTTTCAGTTGTGTTAACGTACAAAGTGTACGCTGCGCTAACCTCGCTCTAAAATTCATTAGACTAAAGATTTGTAGTAGACTGATTGCAAAAGAATTTTAAGGATTAGAGAAATCAAGTGGAAAGGCCAACAAAAGAACAAGCTCAAGCAGCGGTAAAACTATTGTTAGAGTATATCGGTGAAGATACGTCTAGAGAAGGTTTAAGAGATACTCCCACAAGAGTTGTTAAAAGCTACGATGAACTTTTTGAAGGTTACGCGCACGATGTTGCTAAGGTTTTAAATAAGAAATTTCATGATATTAGTGAATATAATGACGTGGTATTGCTCAAATCGGTGAGCTTTACTTCATTATGTGAGCATCATATGTTGCCGTTTTCTGGTACAGTAGATATTGCGTATATTCCTGATGGGGTAGTAGTTGGAGTCAGTAAGATGGCTAGATTGGTCGATGTATTCTCTAAGCGCTTACAGATTCAAGAAAGAATGACTGCTAATATCGCTTGCGCTTTGCAAAAACATTTGAACCCAAAAGGTGTGGCTGTTAGGATTTCAGCTACCCATAGCTGTATGACTACAAGAGGAACATTGAAGGAAGGAAGCGTACTTGAATCGAGTCATTTTACTGGCCTATATTTAGACAATCATGAGAAACGCCAGGAATTTTGTAATATGATCAGAAAGGCTTAAGGAGAGTAGGGTTGCTTTTCCTATTATTCCTGCTGCGTGAGCACTAGTGTTTGGAATAATAAGTTAGTACCTGTTGAGTTGTGTTAATCAAAAGCCTTGTTGAGCTAAGAAGTCATCCTAAACTTGATTCAGGATCTCGCGCAATACCGGATCACGCCCGGCACGACGTGTGCTATATTTTGCATAAGGTTTTTTTGTTCTCGATACTAGTGGAAACAAGTTCAGGACAGCTTTAGATAGTTGTTATAGTTTTTATAAGATGAAAAAGTTAATTTAAAGTTATGTTATTATCCAGATATTTTTTGCCAGTATTAAAAGAAAAACCAGTTGAGGCTCAAGTTGTATCTCATTCGCTTATGCTTCGGAGCGGTATGATTCGTCAGTCTTCGGCGGGGATTTATAGCTGGTTACCACTGGGTTTAAAAGTCCTCAAAAATATTGAAAATATTGTACGGTTTAACATGGATGCTTCTGGCTTTGTTGAACTATTGATGCCATGTGTGCAGGATGCTAGTTTATGGCGTGAATCTGGACGTTTTGATGTGTACGGAAGAGAAATGCTTAGTTTCAAGGATAGGCATGATCATGATTTATTATTTGGGCCAACAAACGAAGAATTGATTACTGACATTGTTCGTAATAGTTTTCAGTCCTACAAAGAACTGCCAAAGGTATTATATCAGATTCAATGGAAGTTTCGTGACGAAATCAGGCCTCGCTTTGGCGTTATGCGTGGTAGAGAATTTTTGATGAAAGATGCGTACTCACTTGATATAGACATGGAAAGCGCTATCAGGACTTATGATCAAGTTTTTGTTGCATACATGCGTACATTTAGAGATTTAGGTTTAAATGCAATTCCCCTTGCTGCTGATCCTGGAGAGATCGGCGGTGAGCTGAGTCATGAGTTCCATGTGGTTGCAGATACTGGTGAAAGTACATTATACTATGATAAGAAATTCGATATTTTAGGCGATACTCTTGCTGGGGATATAAACCAATTGAAGTCTCTTTATGCGGCAACTGAGGAGAAGCATGACCCAGATAATTGTCCATTGAGTAAAAGTGAGCTATCTGTAAGAAAAGGAATAGAGGTTGGTCATATCTTTAATTTTGCAGATAAGTACTCAAAACCAATGAACGCTATGGTTAATGATAGTAACGGTCGCCTGGTTCCTATACAAATGGGCTCCTACGGAATTGGTATTTCACGATTAGTTGCTGCAATAATTGAAGTTAGTCATGATGAGAGAGGGATAATTTGGCCAATGCAAGTTGCTCCATTCAAAGTTTCGATAATTAACTTAAATATTAAGGACGATAAGTGTAATCAAATTTCTAGGAGTTTGTATAATCAATTTGTAGATCAAAATATCGATGTGCTATATGACGATACAGGAGATAGTCCTGGTGCAAAATTTGCTACTCATGATTTGATTGGCTCGCCGTGGCAAATTATTGTCGGTCCTAAAAAAGCTGGGAGTGATTTGGTAGAACTGAAGCATAGACAATCTGGTGAAGTGCAAGATATCTCGGTAGATTCAGCGGCAATTGAAATAATAAGTAGTCTTCATGTTAAATAACTTTATATCAATTGTATCGTTTCGATATTTCAACGCTAAAAAGAACGAGAAGTTCGTTTCGATTATCTCTGGAATATCTCTTGCTGGTATTACGATTGGCGTGGCTGCTTTAATCATTGTTATGTCTGTAATGAATGGTTTTCATATCGAGTTAACTAACAACATAATTGGCCTTAATGGAGATATTTCTGTAACCCCAATGGGCAAAGTTATAGAGAATTATGAAGATTTGGTTAGTAAAGCTCGTAATCATAAATTCGTTAAAAAAGTGACTCCTTTGGTTGTTGGGCAAGCACTTGCTCTTGGCACTGGAACCAATAGCGGGGTTATTATAAAGGGTATAGATGCTGTTGATTTAAAGACGAAAGGCGAAATACTTGGTAATGTTTTGGAAGGTAGTTTTTCTGATTACGATGGAGCTAATGTTGTTGCTGTTGGTTCTGAGCTTGCACGTGTTTTGGGAATATCTGCTGGTTCGAAAATTAAGTTGATTGCACCTAGTTTGTTGCCTACCGCCTTTGGTAGTATGCCTAGAGCAAAAGATTTCACGGTTGTTGCAATATTTACGAGTGGTTTGTACGATTACGATGCGGCGGCTATGTTGATGCCTGTAGTGGCTGCCCAGAAATTTCTTTCTATGGGTAATGGTATAAATTTGCTTGAAATTAATATTGAGGAGCAAGAAAACGCTAAACAATATTCCAAAACATTGCAACAAGATTTTGGCTTTTCTGTACAAGTTAAAAGTTGGATGCAGGACAATCAGCAATTTCTTAGTGCTTTGGAAGTAGAAAGGGTTGCTATGTTTGCAATTTTGTCGCTGATTATTTTAGTTGCTGCCTTTAATATTATCTCTAGCCTTTTTATGGTTGTGAAGGACAAGACTAAAGACATTGCCATCTTGAAAACTATAGGAGCATCAACAAAGCAAATAATGCTGATCTTTATTTTTAACGGTATGATGATTGGATTTATTGGAACGTTTTTAGGTGTAGTATTTGGTCTTTTATTTTCCTATAACATAGAGAATGTTAGGCAGTTTTTGGAAAAATTATCTGGTACTAGAATCTTTGATCCAGCGATCTATTTCCTATATAGCCTGCCATCAGTAGTTAGAATTAGTGATGTTGTGATGATTACGTCCATTGCCCTAGTTTTATCATTTTTGGCTACTATTTACCCAGCCTATAAGGCTTCGGCTTTGAGTCCAATTGAGGCTATGAGATATGAATAACAAGCTTGTTCTTTCCCTTAAAGGCGTTTCTAAAGACTATCGTCAAGGCCGGTCGGTGATAGAAGTGCTGAAAAACATTGACCTTGAAGTGTATAGTGGCCAGATGATTGCAATAGTTGGGGCTTCTGGTAGTGGTAAGTCTACATTACTTCATATTGCTGGGTTGCTTGATTCTCCTAGTCAGGGGAGCGTTCATATTGATGGAGTTTCTGATGCTTTGGTAAGTAATCTAAAAAATGCGGACCGTATAAGGCTCGAGAACTTGGGTTTTGTTTATCAATATCATCATTTGTTACGAGACTTTACCGCTCAGGAAAATGCTGCGATGCCTTTATTGATCAAGGGTATGAATAAGAATGAAGCAATGGATAGATCGGAAGAAATATTAGGAGATCTTGGTCTTAGTAAAAGACTATGGAATGCTCCGGGTGAGCTTTCTGGTGGTGAGCAGCAGAGAGTTGCTATTGCTCGGGCTCTTATAAGTGATCCGAGAATTATCCTTGCTGATGAACCAACAGGAAATCTTGATTCAAATACTGCTGATGAAGTGTTTAATATGTTGCTAGAGCGTGCGCAAAAGTATAATACTGCGATTGTAATGGTCTCTCATAATCTGAATCTTGCCGCTAGAATGAACAAAACCTATAGGCTTGATTATAGGTTGACAGAGATAGTATAAACCAAATTTTCTCTAACAAATTATATTGCTCAATAACATATATTTAAAGCTTTTGTGTCATTATTACTTGTGTCACCTTAAAATCACCTAACATAAATTAATTTTTGTAACACAAGTTAAAAGGCTGCGCGATTTTTTTGTTGTTCTAGTACACTAAAACTAAATTTGATTTAATTATCTATAGGTTTGGGGTTATGAACGCAAAGTCTTTAAGTTTAGTAGAATCTTTACTTCAGAAACGTAATTGGATCAACTATTCTCCTGGTAAGCCTTTTAACTTATATAGCCAAGATAAAGTTACAGAAAAGCAAGTTTACGATGAATTAATCATATTGTATAAATCTGGGTTCCGTGGTTTGTCATGTTATGGGTTTTTTAATGGTTTAGAAAATATTCCTCAGATAGCTAAAGAGATAGGGTTTGAGAAGGTAATTTCTTTGCTTTGGTGGCCAAATGATGAACTTTACGAATTAGAAAAAGACAACCTTAAGAAAAAAATACATCATATTGATAGCGTGTTGATAGGTAATGAAGTAATACACAAAGGTCTTGCTGATTTTGACAAGTTAAAAAATGAAATTACAGAACTAAAACGGCGTTATCAAATTCCAATTACAACTGGGTTACACCGATTTGAATATAATATGTCTTCTCGGTTGGCGTTGGAGCTTGGTGATTATATTATGTGTAATTTGCAAACTTGGTGGGTTAATGTTCGTCGTGATCCAATAGATGGTGCTGGTTGGATTAAAGCAACTTATGAGGAAATACTTAAAAACCCGTTTTTGCCAAAAAATAAAGCTGTAATTGTACATGAGGCAACTTGGCCATGTGGAGAGAATATTCCTGAAGGTATTACAAAAGAGAAGAGCTATGAAAATCAAAAAATCTTTTATGAAAAATTATTAGAGTATAATATTCCATTTATATGGAGTTTTTCCACTGATATGCCATTTGCACAAATCAAGTCACCTCCTGGTGGTTATGGTGGCTTATGGACAGAAGATTGGCAACCAAAGCCAGTTGTTGATTTATTATCAAGAGTTAAATAGGAAAACCTAATGGAAGAAAAAAAGATTAAATTGGGAAAAGAAAAAATTTCTGAGCTTGGCGGTGAGTTAGGGGATTTTATGATTAATAATATTAATAGGTTGCACCCCCCGTATGCACAGTTTATCAAAAACTCTGTTGCGGCTATGAATAGTGATTCTCTGCTCAATCAAAGAGAGCGTGAAATTATTAGATTATCGTCTCTAATTACTGTTGGTGCTTCATTAGTTCAAGTAAAAAATACTATTAGAATGATGTTAAAACGAAATATTTTTAGCAAAAACGAAATTGGAGAAATTATTATGCAAACTTCTTTCTTTTGTGGATTCTCTCCTGCGATTACAGCTGCTTTTGTTGCGTTAGAAGTTATTGATGAGTTGGATAAATAGACTGCTAAAACTTTAATTTTTAATATATTAATTAAAAATTAACTAACATACAATATCATTAAGCGATGTATAATTTAGTTTTTGAGGTTAATTATGGCAAAAGCAATAATAGATGATCGTGTTGCAGGTTTAGCTGCCTTAGATCCCAAGGCGGTAGCAGATATGCTCAGTAAATCAACCACTTCATTTATAAAGCAACTCGCTGAGGCTGAAGGTGTAAAACCATATGTAATTAAAGCTATTATAATGGGAGCAACAAAAA
>NZ_JARJFB010000059.1:0-10423 GCF_034554655.1 Candidatus Megaera venefica | reverse complement strand
CTTCAGACACATCAAGATCTTGCTGCAAATATTCATAACCACAAAAATATTGCCAATAAATATTTTCCTTTAGCTCTTCCTCCGTAAACGAATCAGAACCGTTGTACATAGCTTGAAGCATTGATAGTGCTAGCATTACTCTATGATCTTTCTTATTTCTACCAAATTGCTTGATTTCAATGTTAGGCAATGCTCTGGCTTCAAGTTCAGACCAATTTACTAAATCCCTTAGTTTATATAACTTGTTTTTAGGATTTAGTTTTGTAGATAATTTCTCTTCAAATAACCTTTCTTGTTTTTGGAGAAAAGTAATATTTTCTATAGGCATAATTTTAAAATCCGTAAGCTTTATGCGGTAATTATACCATTTTCTTATGGATTTTGTAAGCTGTTTATGACATGAAACCCCTTGTTAATTCAGGCGGGGAGAGTTTTGACGGAGGGACTAAACATGAAGTTAAAGCTATTGATAGTGCGCTAAGGATTTTTAATATGGATTATCGCAGTGTTCACTATCTTGGATCCAGAGAAGTTCGTGGTAGACCAGATAGTGATTTAGTAGACTTACAACAGAGGGAACTAATTCAGAATGGTAAGTGGCTCGAGGATGATGCAGCAAAATTGTTGCTTGAAGCCGAGCGCCAAGAACAAAAATAATATAGCAAAAACACCTTAATTTTGGTACGTTAATTTTAAAGCAGCACCTAGTGCAGCGTAGGTTGCTATGTGAGCACAGGCGAGTCTTGCTAATATGTCCCAAAATTAAAGTGGGTAAGCTATATGATAAGGAATTACTTGCGCAAATTCTTTGCCGCCTCTTTTTATCCAACTAATTCGGATGATTGGTATAAAAGTAAAGGGTACGATGGCCAAGACTCGCTAGAACAATTTTCACAATTTTTATCCAGCCAAGACCAAGAAGGAGCAGTATTTTACGATGAGTTTAAGTCGCTTAATTTAAAACGACAGTTTATTCAATCTGGTGAATATAAGCTAGATTCAGTATTGTTAATACCTCAAGAGGTGACCAACTCAAAAAGGAAGGGTGAGGGGTTGTACTTTGTATTTTTCCAAGGAAGAGGGGAGTTTTACGAGAGTCGTTTTCGTGATATGGCTATTCAGGCGCGAGAGACCGGTGCTACGGTTTTGGGTTTTAATCCTAAAGGATTTCGTAGTAGCACTGGTAAGACTGAGAAGATTTTTGATATAGTCGAGGATGGCATAGCGGTAATAAAACATTTGCTCGATCAAATGGATCTAAAACCTTGGCAGATAGTTTTGCAAGGAAATTCACTCGGCGCGGGTGTACAAGAAATGGTTGCCGAGCATTTTCGGAAGTTATATGGCTTCAGCTTCAGGCAGATAAATAGTAATTCGTTTAAAACATTAGCGGCAGTTTTGGCACATCATTATCAAGTTCCATTTTTTGAAAGCATAATAAGACTAGTTTTGCTATATGCTCAGTGGGAAATTATGCCGGGTAAAGATTTTTATAAAACCGGCCCGTATCGTTGCCATTTGCGAAGACAAAACGATCGGACTATAGCAATTGGTGCCGAGTACAATATTAGTGTTGACATTGAAAGTGATTGTGCCGAGTGCCCAGCAGGCTACAGGGAGACCAATAGATGGTTATACGAAAATTGTCAGCTAATATATAACGGCAATAGTGAAACAGACCCACATTTTCTGAGTCTCCATTATTTTGATCTTCCAGGTGAAGAGGGGAAAGGTAAGCATTCTGTCTACAAATTTATTAACCGCTATCTTGAAGAGTCAGCAAAGTATATAGAATACTAGTCATCCCAGGCAAAACCATTGGTCATCACGCGGGCTTGACCCGGGATCTCGGGAGGCAAAAGAAGATCCTGGGCCAACGGCATGCGTAGCCAGCTCAAGTTCAGGATGACAACGTTTTGTTTAGCATGACAGAATTAGCACACAGTCATCCCGGACTTGATCCGAGATCTCAGGAGGCAAAAAAAGATCCTAATATCTGTGTTCAGGATGACAACGTTTTGTTTAGCATGACAGAATTAGCACACAGTCATCCCGGCCTTGATCCGGGATCTCAGGAGGCAAAAAAAGATCCTAATATCTGTGTTCAGGATGACAGCATTTTGCTTAGGGTAACATAGTACCATATAGGTCATCCCGGGCTTGATCCGGGATCTCAGGAAGCAAAGAAGATCCTGAAACAAGTTCAGGATGAAGGCGTTGTGCCCCAAATCACACCAATAATTAACTAGTGTGATATAAATGCACAACTTATGAAAAAGTAGTGTAGTGATAGACTTAATACTTGCTCCTAGCTTTCCTACATGTATATAATTGCTTCGTAATTGGTTATTTTTTCGTTCCTAAGGTTAAGGGGCGACCTTATGTACTCAAGTGTTTCTTTAGAGTGTGCAAGGCTAAAAATTATCAAAGCAAAATGTTTCGGGATTTATTTATTTCGAAAAAGTTATTATTAACCATAAATAAAAGGATAAAACTTATGGCAAAATCAAAATTCTTAAAAAGTTTGCTAACAACGGCTTCAGCCGTGGCTGTCCTAGCAGGCGGAGCGCAGAGCGCTAGTGCTGCTGCTCGCACTACCACAGGACCTGGAGGAGCAATAGTTATTGTTCAAAACAATGATTCTGCTGGTGCGCTATCCGCTGCCCTTGGGGTTGGAGACTCTATTCAATTAAATCATGCAAGAGACATTACAACTGGTGGCGCTATAACTTTGGTAGCTCCTGGTATTAACGCAAACGGTAATACTGGCCAAACTTTTAACGTAGGTCACGCGGTTACTTGGCCAGGTGCTACTGATCTTATTAACGTCGCATTAAATGTAACTGTTGGTGGTGCTATCACTATTCAGGATGTTACGACTAAAGCTGTAACTATCTCTGGTGGTGCAGTAACTATAAGACATACATTGGCTGCGGATGCTAATGGTAGGGTAAGTGTATCAGGCGGAACATTGGCTATTACTAACGCTGGTGAAAACGTACTTGTTTCTGGTACTGGTATAGTAACCCAAACAGGAACCGTTGGTGGAGATGTTGTTGTAACTGGTGGTGGTAAATATCTAGGTGCGGTTGGTGCTGTTGTTACAGGTGATGTAACTATTAACACTACTGCTATTGGAAACACGTTCCGTGATGCTGCGGCTGTAAATGTTACTCAAGGTTCGGTGACGTTTAACGATGCTAATGGTCTTGTAACAGTAAATGGTGGTACTATTGTTGCTATGAATGACGCTACTCTTGGTCTAAATATTAGTAGTGGTACTATTACTAATATGAATGATATTACAAATGGTGGTTTAATAGCTTCAGGTGGTCTTATATCAGCTTTGAATGATATTGCTAATGGTGGTAATGCTGCATTAAGTGGTAATGCAATTGTAAACCAAGGTGGTACTATTGCTGGCACATTAGATGTAACTGGTAATGCTCAGTATATAGGTGGAGCTGGTGCTACTATTACAGGAGTAGTAAGTTTTAACACTACTACTAATGGAAACACGTTCCATGATGCTACTGCGGCTGTAAATATTTCTGGAGGTGGAGTGACTTTCAATGATGCTAATGGTCGTGTCACAGTAACTGGTGGTACTATTACTGCTATGAATGACGCTGTTAATGGTGTAACAATTAGTGGTGGTACTATTACTAATATGAATGATATTACAAATGGTGGTTTAATAGCTTCAGGTGGTCTTATATCAGCTTTGAATGATATTGCTAATGGTGGTAATGCTGCATTAAGTGGTAATGCAATTGTAAACCAAGGTGGTACTATTGCTGGCACATTAGGCGTAACTGGTAATGCTCAGTATCTTGGTACGGCTGGTGCTAATATTACAGGTGCTGTAACTATTAATACTACTATGGCTGGAAATACGTTCAATAATGCTCTTGCTGCAGCAAATATTACTCAAGGTTCGGTGACGTTTAACGATGCTGCTGGTCTTGTAACAGTAAATGGTGGTACTATTACTGCTATGAATGACGCTGCTCTTGGTCTAGCGATTAGTAGTGGTACTATTACTAATATGAATGATATTACAAATGGTGGTTTAGTAGCTACAGGTGGTCTTATATCAGCTTTGAATGATATTGCTAATGGTGGTAATGCTGCATTAAGCGGTAATGCAATTGTACACCAAGGTGGTACTGTTGCTGGCACATTAGGCGTAGCTGGTAATGCTCAGTACCTTGGTACAGCTGGTGCTGATATTACAGGTGCTGTAACTATTAATACCGCAAACGCTGGTACAAACACATTTAACAATGCTGTTGCGGCTGTAAATGTTGCTCAAGGTAAAGTTCAGTTTAATAATGCTGGTGGTCTTTTAACAGTAACTGGTGGTGAAGTTGTTGCTATGAATGACGCTGCTAATGGTGTAACAATTAGTGGTGGTACTATTACTTCTATACGCGATATTGCTGGTGCTAATTTAATAGCTAGTGGTGGTGTCATAACTGGTCTGCGTAATATCGGTGCCGTTAATGCTGTATTAACTGGTAATGCAGTGGTGAACCAAACTGGTACTATTGGTGGGACATTAGGCGTAGCAGGTAATTCTTTGTATCTAGGTACTACTGTTGCGAATAATATTACAGGTGCTGTAGTTATTAATACCGCAAACGCTGGTACAAACACATTTAACAATGCTGTTGCGACTGTAAATGTTGCTCAAGGTAAAGTTAGGTTTAATAATGCTGGTGGTCTTGTAACAGTAACTGGTGGTGAAATTGTTGCTATGAATGACGCTGCTAATGGTGTAACAATTAGTGGTGGTACTATTACTTCTATACGCGATATTGCTGGTGCTAATTTAACAGCTAGTGGTGGTGTCATAACTGGTCTGCGTAATATCGGTGCCGTTAATGCTGTATTAACTGGTAATGCAGTGGTGAACCAAACTGGTACTATTGGCGGGACATTAGGCGTAGCAGGTAATTCTTTGTATCTAGGTACTACTGCTGCGAATGATATTACAGGTGCTGTAGTTATCAATACCGCAAACGCTGGCATGAACACGTTCCATAATTCTAATGCGAATGTGACTGTTACTGCTGGTAATTTAACTATGAATAACGTTGGAAATGACTTAATAGTTAACGGCGCATCGTCAAATGCTGTAATTACTGGTAATGTTGTCAATGATGTTACAGGAGGGCACGCTACTGCTAGAGCGACTATTGCTGGAAATGTCGGTGGTATAG
The DNA here is from genome assembly GCF_034554655.1 of Candidatus Megaera venefica. NCBI lineage: Bacteria > Pseudomonadati > Pseudomonadota > Alphaproteobacteria > Rickettsiales > Rickettsiaceae > Candidatus Megaera > Candidatus Megaera venefica. The sequence goes on along the minus strand of NZ_JARJFB010000059.1, from coordinate 5,198 downwards.
TAGATCAAGCAGGTATCTTTGTATTTACAGGTACTGGAACTGTCGCTGGTGCAGTTGGTGGTGGTGCTCAGGTAACAAAAATAATAGTAGACACTGTAGATACGCGTACATTTACTGATGGTGGTTTAGATGTTGCAGAGCTAAACTTTGCTAAAAACGGAACTGCAAGCCTTACTGCTGCAGATCTTGCGGCAGTAAATGTTACTACAGATACTCCTGGTGAAGGAACAGTTCTTGTTAATGCAAATCAAGTTATCACTGCTAACGTTGGAGCTGTTAACATAAAAGCTGTTGGTGTTAGAAATATTGCTATTAACACAGCTAACTTTGAGGCAAATGTTCTTGCAAATGCACCAGATGAAGTTACTGTAAATACTGGTGTTATTGCTTCTACTAGAGTTGGTAATTTGGGTTCAGTTGGTGCTCGTTTATTGGCAGCTAACTTTAATATAACTGGTGGTTCAGTTGGTGATGTTTATGCTAAAAACACAGCTGTTGCAGCTGGTATTAATCAAACGTTTAGAGGTATAGTTTCTGGTATTGATACAACTCTAGCTACTGCTGGTTCAACAGCTTCATTTGCTGATGGTTCCACAGTTGATACAGCAATTAGATCTATAATTCCTGGAGCTGGTACCGTAGATTTTCTTGGTGGTACAACAATACAAAAGGATATCGGTGCTGGCGGTAGAGCAGCTTTAGTGAGATTTGTTGATAATGACCAATTCACTGCTAACTTAAATGTTGATAATATCTTTGCAGATGCTATTACATTGAGAAAAGGTGTAATAAACCTGAATAAAAATGTTACTCTGAACGGTGCAACTACGATAACAAGCACGCCATTAACTCTTAATGACAAGAAGTTGACTGTTGCTGCTGGAAGTAACTTAGTCTTCAGTGGTAATAATGAAATTGATTTTGTTATTACAGCTACTGGCGATACTGTGACTGGTGGACAAATTCAAAGCAATGGACCTCTTCAGTACACAGCTGGAACTACTATTAATATAACGCCTGATGATACTCAAAGTGGTAGACCAACAGCTGGCAAGACTCGCGTACATACTTTAATTGTTAATAATAACGCTAATCCTGTGGTTGCTGGAAGTACTTTGGATATAACTAAAGTTACTATTGATAATAGCGCTAATGTGTTTACTAAGTGGACACCAACTATAGATGCTAAGGGCGGATTAGCTCTTACACAAGAAGATAACGCTAAGGAAGTTATTTTGGGTCTACTAGGGACAAGCGCAGATGCTGTTGATAAAGCTAATATCGCGGCATTGACATCAGCTCCACAAGGTACTGATGGTGCAAAACTTATTGACTTATTAAGTTCATTGAAAGATAGCTCTAATAAGTTAGTAAAAGCTAAAGTCGACGAAACTCTTGATCGTTTACCTCCAGTATCGACAGTTGCTGATGCTATAGAAAGTACATCTGGAGCAGTGAGCATGGGTCTGTCACAACGTATGACTAACCTAGCAGGAGGCCAAGGTACACCGGTTCAGTCTAGAACTGTTGCATCTAGCGATGCTGCAATGAGCGGTATGAATGCTGGTGATGATCACGCAAGGTACGGTGCATGGATAAGCCCATTCTTTGGCAAAACTACGCAAAAAGAAAGAAAAGGTGCTGCTGGGTATAAGAATGATACATACGGTGCAAGCTTCGGTTTTGATACTAGAGCTAACGACGATATGATCATCGGTGGTGCGGTTACTGTTGCTAATAACGAAATGAAGCATAAAAACTTCAAAGCTGGTGATAAAACCAAGATCAGTTCAATGATGTTCTCCATATATGGAATGCAACAAATTACTGATAGTTGGTTTGCTCATGGAGTTGCTACATTCGGTTCAAACGAAGTAAAAAATTCTGAAAAAAGAGTTTCAGGTCTTACAACGTACGATACTGTTAGTGGTAAGTACACTTCTATGTCATTCAACGGTGAAGCAATGTTCGGTTATAATTTCTTAACAGAGCAAGTAACATTTACACCGATGGCTGGTCTTAGATACAGCAGAGTTAATGATGGTGGATATAAAGAAACTGGATCAACAACAGGTCAGAATATAGATGTTAAGACTAAAGCATCTAACAAGCTTGAAGTTGTTGCTGGTGCAAGGATTGCTGGTGGTACATTCGATACGAATGGTATGACTGTAACTCCTGAAGTCCATGGATTCATTAACCACGATCTAATTGGTAAAAATCCAAAACAAACTTTGGGTCTTGCTGGTACTAACGGTTTAACTGTTAAATCAAATAAACCTGTTAAAACTACATTCAATGTTGGAGCTGGTGTAAACTTTGCCTACAACATGATGGAGTATGGTGTTGGTTATGATGCTGAGATTGCTACTAAGCGTCTTGGACATCAAGGTACTTTGAAGCTTCGTGTGAACTTCTAATTCTAATGGGGCTAAGGGAATTCGTTCCTTTAACCCCAACGACTTATGATTTGGTATAAATCATAAACTTATTTGACCTCTGCAGCTTTATTGTTGCAGAGGTTTTTTTATGTATCATATATATAGTCAATCCAGCCCTGCTCGTGTGGTGACCACTTCAAGGGGGAGGCAACGCAACACTGCTCCGCGGAGAGCGCCCTGCCTTATGAAGAGGAGAATCTGCTTGCCCAGCTGAGATCCATAGGCCAGAGGGCAAGCGCAGCTTCAGTCAAGCTCGGGATGACTAGACTACACTTGGCCGTATACTATTTGTCATACCGGACTTGATCCGGTATCTCGGGCCGTCGCAGGAGATCCTGAAACAAGTTCAGGATGACTATTGATGTTTGGGAGCATAGGCGAGGCCGGCGCAAGCTTCAGTCGATCTCAGGCTGACTAACTTATTCTTATATATACTGTCATACCGGACTTGATCCGGTATCTCGGGCCGTCGCAGGAGATCCTGAAACAAGCTCAGGATGGACTATGCTGTTGGAGCATAGGCAGAGCCTGGGAAGCACCGAAAGTTCAGCAGAACTGGGAGGTAGACACGTTTTTTAACTAATTTATTAGTACGACAGAGATGTAGGACCACTTTAGTCGTTGAGCAAAGTTCACCTTCGAGAACCTTTTTTTAAAGTGGAACCAGTCTAACAACACCACGATGTTGCCAGGGACCGGCTCTAATAGAATTTTCATAGTCCAGAGGATTTTTTATCTACTCTAACCTACCAAGCAGCCCTAGCGTGGATTCTAGTACAAAACTTATTCAACATCAACCATGTAAATATAAATTATACCCACGACCGTTGTCATCCCTAACTCACTTGAAGCTTGAGCCGGCCTCGTCTAGGATCCCAAACATCAATAGTCATCCTGAACTTGTTTTAGGATCTCCTGCGACTGAGATACCGGATCAAGTCCGGTATGACGATATATAAGCATAAGTGTAGTTATCCTGAGCTTGACTAAAGCTGCGCCGGCCTCTTGGCCTAAGATCTCTTTCGGAGTAATAAAAAGATCCAGGATCAAGCTCAGTGATGGTGGTTTGTTTCAAGGAATGGTAGGTTAAGCAACCCAGAATTGCTATGATTTCTTACATCAAATTCGGGTTATTAGTAATCAAATCAAAGTTATTTATATAATCTCCGGTTAAATACATAAAAATTACTTGAATCTTTTTTTATTTGACTATACCAATATACTCCTTATGAATAGGATAAATTATTAATCTAGAAAAATATAAAAAATTATGGCTAAAGTAAAGTTACTCGAAAAAATAAAAACGGATCTGAAAGCATCTTTAACAAAGGTAAATAAGAAAATAATAGAAAAAAAATCACAAAAAATTTCTAAGAGCAAAGCTTTAACGAAAGACACTGAAAAATTTGATAGTTCTGATGATGAAACTCCAGTAACTATTGTAACTGCAAGCCAAAATATTCAGATAGTTCTCTTGGTGAATCTTCAGATTCTGGTCCTGATTTTATTACAAATGAAGATGTTCGGACAACCTCAACTATAAATAACGTGGGATTACTTAGTGTAGACAGTAATGGCGATATCTTCGTGATTGGGGAGAGCGATTATTCAATTGATGATATAACGCATTCTTTTCAGCAAACTTCCATTAGCTAGGACGTTAATTGTTAAAATAAAAGGCCACTTTGTCGGTTATGTTAAGTTTAATAGTATGCGTAGCTCGAGTTCAGAACCCATTTTTATTTTATGAGATCCTCTCTGGCCAAACTCTTGAATGACTAATATAGTGCGAAGTGTGTCACGTGATATAGGCAATAGGCTGTTATTAACTAAGGTGGCACCAAATTCTGCTCCTTAGCTGTTCTCACACGGTATAAATAGGAGAAGACGATGCGCGGCGCGGGGGTTACAGAAATAATAACACCCTGAACAATGGATAAGAGATCAGTAGTTTGTTAGGCCACATAGTTGTCATATTGCAAAGTCATCAAGAGCAAACACCAGTTATCCCGGGCTTAATCCGTGATCTTTTTTTGTTTTATTAGATCCTAGGGTGAAGGCATATGAAGCCCAGGGATGAGTAGTGGCGATCATTCTAGGCCAAGAAGGCGCCTTCAAACAAGCTCAGCATGACGGTGCGTGTGTAATCAGCCTTATACAAAACTATATTTTTTCCCTAGTTTAGGGTCTGTCCATCTAAGTGTGTAAATTCCTTATAGGTTATATAATCAATTAATATAACTAAGAGGAATAAAATATGACTAAAAACACTATCAATAATAAGAATAATGAAGCTATATCCGCAGCGATAGATTTACTGGTAAGTAAAGAAGTAGATCTATCGAATGTTTTAAGCAAAGGCGGGTTATTGAAACAACTAACAAAACGTCTTGTGGAAAAAGCTTTACAGGCAGAGATGAATAATCATCTAGGTTATGACAGATACGATCGTATTATCACTTCTAATAACGCCCGTAACGGTGTATCTCAAAAGAATCTAATCACTGATAATGGCCTTATTACAATAGACGTTCCAAGGGATAGAGATGCTGAGTTTGAACCTGCAATCATTCCCAAAAGAAAAACAAGAATTGAAGGTTTAGATCAAAAAATTCTATCCTTATACGCCAAAGGAATGAGTCTATCAGATATTAAACTTCAGATTCAGGAACTATACGGGGCTGACATTAGCGAAAGCCTTGTTAGTAGAATTACTGATGATGTCATGGACGATGTTAAAGCTTGGCAAGGCAGGCC